>JAYEMC010000280.1:0-12608 GCA_034717935.1 Pseudomonadota bacterium
TAGGAGCCTGTCCGAGAACGTCTTTTTTCCCCATATCTGCGTTATGCTCAAAAAATTATCCTCGGAATACTTAATGTATGCCTGTGGTAATTTTCTTCGCATGCCTTGATCTGAGAAAAAAATCCTATTCTCGGACAGGCTCCTAAAAATTGTTGATAATGCCACAACAAAAAACCCCCTGAATTCTGCAAGCGAACTCAGGGGGTTTTTTTATCGGTGACAAAAAAGTTTGTGGACAATTTATCTAATGCACAACCCTCTTCTCATCGGCCCCTTGAGTCCGCTTTTTTAGGAGTCCGGTTAGTAGTAGCAAACCTTTAACCGGCCCGGAGAAAGTATAGACAAGAGCTAGAACAAAGAGAGAAATCTGCGGCTCGGCGGCTATTACGATAAAGACCAAAGCGGCCATGACCAAAGCCACAAAGGGAGCCCTACCCTGAAAAACAGACTCTTTGAATGCGGGATATTTAACATTGCTGACCATCAAAAAAGCTAACCCGTAACAGAGTAAAAGAAGAACAATATTGTGCTCAATCCCGATCGCCCCAAAATGCTCGGCAATCAAAACCGTAGTCGCCGCCATGCTCGCGGCGGCCGGAATCGGCAAACCGTTAAAAGTCCCTTTTTCAGTAGTTTCAGCCTGAACATTGTAACGGGCCAAACGCAAAGCCCCGCAGGCAACAAAAAGAAACGCCGCCAGCCAGCCCAGACGACCAAAAGAGGAGAGACTCCACTGAAAAATCAACAATGCCGGGGCCACGCCGAAGGAGACAAGATCGGCCAGCGAGTCAAATTCCATTCCAAACCGGCTGGTAGCATTCATCATCCGAGCCACTTTGCCATCAAGAATATCGAAGACGTTCGCCACAATGATAGCAGTAGCGGCAATAGCATAATCACCTTTAATCGCCGAAATCATGGCGAAAAAACCACAAAAAATGTTGCCCATGGTAAACAGGTTGGGCAAGAGGTAAACCCCGCGTATCATATCAACCTCCATATTACTCTCAAGTCACTTAAAAACGGGATGGCTAAGTAAAAAATTCGATAGACAAGGCGTTGTGCTTTTCCAGGCGCGAGACCATACATCGAGTATGTCGAGTGTCTGGAAAAACACAACAACGCAGGATATCGGAACTTTTTACGCCCCGCAGGAAGTGCCCTTGGGGTGCGACGCCATCAACATAACACAATTAATCAACATTAGGCAAGTAACCGATAATTGTTTCTCCACCTTTAACGTGCTGACCGACTGAAACGTCAATTTCGGTCGACGTCGGCAGATAGAGATCGACCCGTGAGCCAAACCGGATAAGGCCAAAACGCTCACCCTTTTCCAGAGTGTCCTCGGGTTCGACAAAACAGACAATCCGCCTGGCGATAAGACCGGCAATCTGAACAAAAGCTATACGCCGGCCCTGCTCATCCTCCATCACCACCAGATTGCGTTCATTCTCTTCCGCAGCCTTATCAAGATTGGCCGAGAAGAATTTGCCCGGCTTATAGTGAATTTCAAGAACCCGCCCGGCCACCGGCGCCCGATTGACATGAACATTGAAGACCGACATAAAGATACTGACTTTAGTACATTCTGCTATACCGGACAGTTCCGGGCCATCGACCTGAGTTACGGAAAGAATCCGACCATCAGCCGGAGAGACGATGGTTCCTTCGCGAAAAGGCGGATAGCGATCCGGATTCCGAAAAAAGGAGCCGACAAAGATCCCCAGCAGCAGAGTCAACTTCCAGAGCCAACCCCAGCCGATGAGAAAGAAGATAATGGTCGCCAAGCCCAGACCCAAGACCCAACGATGGCCCTCAGGATGAATTTTGTCAAAAAGTGGTAGATCTCTCAATTTCACGATACAACTCCTTCATATTAGTTCTTTTTTTTGTCGACCAGTTTAGATTTACTAATCCAGCTCATCATGGAGCGCAGTTTCTCACCAACCTGCTCGATTTCGTGTTCCTCACCATGCCGGGTCAGAGCGTTAAAAACCGGTCGGTTAGCCTGGTTTTCGAGAATCCATTCACGGGCGAATGAGCCATCCTGAATCTCTTCCAGAATCTCCGCCATCGCTTCGCGACTCTCTTGATTGATCACTCGGTAACCACGAGTCAGGTCACCAAACTGAGCTGTATTGCTGATCGAATAGCGCATATTACTGATTCCGCCTTCATAAATCAAGTCAACAATTAATTTAAGTTCATGGAGACATTCAAAATAGGCCATTTCCGGAGCGTAACCGGCATCGACCAAGGTTTCATAACCAGCCCTGATCAATTCGGTCACACCGCCGCAGAGTACGGCCTGTTCGCCAAAAAGATCGGTTTCGGTCTCTTCGCGAAAACTGGTTTCAATAATTCCGGCCCGCCCCCCGCCGATGCCGCAGGCATACGCCATAGCCAGCGCCCGGCTATCGCCGCTGGGATCCTGATTGATAGCGATCAGGGTCGGAACACCCATACCTTGAGTATACTCATGACGCACCAGATGACCGGGACCTTTCGGGGCGGCCATAAAAACATTGACTCCGACCGGAGGCTCAATCTGCCCATAATGGATATTAAAACCGTGGGCAAAGGCCAGATAATCACCCGCATCAAGATTGGGCGCGATATCATCCCGGTAGAGGGCGGCCTGAAGCTCATCGGGAACCAGAACCATAATCACCTGAGCCTGGCGCACCGCTTCAGCCGTCTCCAAAAGCGGCAAACCACCGGTTTCCGCTTTCTGCCACGAGGGGCCGCCACGGCGCAAACCAACGACGACATCAAAACCGCTCTCTTTTAAATTATGAGCATGTGCATGTCCCTGACTGCCATAACCGATAACCGCAATCTTTTTCCCCTGCAAAACCGACAAATCGGCATCTTTTTCATAATAGAGCTGCATATTCTTTTTCCTCATTTTTTAATATTAAAAGTTATTTAACGCTGTCACGAGCCAGGGCGACCATGCCGGTGCGTGACATCTCTTTAATTCCAAAAGGCGCTAGAACTTCCAGAGCGGCATCAATTTTAGTTCGCTCACCGGTTAATTCAACGATCAGGGAACGAGATCCCAACTCCAGAACCCGGCCTTGATAGACCTCAACCAAGTGCAACAATTCAAGACGCTTAGCGCCACTGGTGACGGCAAACTTCAAAAGCACCATCTCGCGGGCCATCTGCACCGATTCGGTCAGTTCGACCACCTTGATCACATTTATCAGCTTATTAAGCTGTTTAGTGATCTGCTCGATGATATGATCGGCCCCCTGGGTGACAATTGTCATACTTGAGACCGTGGAGTCATCGGTTTCGGCCACGGTCAGGCTTTCGATATTAAACCCGCGCCCGCTAAAAAGTGAAGCGATGCGGGAGAGGACACCAAACTCATTCTCGACTAAAACACTAATTATATGTTTCATCTTATCCTCTCCTCCTAGACCAGCAACATATTGGAGATCGCCTCACCGGCGGGCACCATCGGGTAAACATTCTCTTCTGCCGCAACCACCACATCAACAACCACCGGGCCGGAATGGGCGAAAGCCTGTTTTAAGATCGGCTCAACCTCCTCCGGCGTCCGCGCCCGCAGACCTAGAGCGCCATAAGCTTCAGCCAGTTTAACAAAATCGGGAGCATGATTCATCTGGGTTGACGAGTAGTGTTTGTCAAAAAAGAGCTCCTGCCACTGCCGTACCATACCGAGGTAGCCATTATTAAGAATAATCACCTTGACCGGCAGATTATACTGGACCACTGTAGCCAGCTCCTGACTGTTCATCTGGATACTGCCGTCACCGGCGATATCAATGACCAGGCGCTCAGGAAAAGCCACTTGCGCTCCCATCGCCGCCGGCAGGCCGTAACCCATGGTTCCGAGGCCGCCGGAGGTCAACCAACTCCGAGGTTTAGTAAACGTAAAAAACTGGGCCGCCCACATCTGGTTCTGACCAACTTCAGTACTGATAATCGGATCATATCCTTGCGCGAGTTGACTGATTTTCTCAACCACAAACTGAGGCTTAATGATATCATCCTGCTCATAAGAGAGCTTATGCAGATCCCGCCAGTAAGCAATCTTTTTAAGCCACTCATCATGGCCTGCGGCACAGAGTTCGGCCTTTTCAGCGGAAGCCTTAACAACTTCAAGTGTTTTCTGCAAAACATCTAAAAGATCACCGACAATCGGAATATCGACATCAATATTTTTACTGATCGAAGTCGGATCAATATCGACATGAATAATCTTGGCATCGGGAGCAAACTTGTCGAGACGGCCGGTAACCCGATCATCAAAACGGGCACCGAAGGCGACCAGCACATCACTTTCAGTAACCGCCATATTGGCGCGATAGGTACCATGCATCCCGAGCATCCCCAAAGCGAGATAGTCATCTTCAGGAAAAGCCCCGAGCCCCATCAGGGTTGTGGTTACCGGTATATTGAGTCGACAGGCGAGATCGGTCAATTGGGTTGCGGCATCGGCCAAAACCACGCCGCCGCCAACATAAAAAAGCGGCCGTTTAGCCTTAAAAAGCATCTGCACGGCTCGTTGAATCTGACCGGCATGACCATTGTAATTGGGATTATAACCTTTTAAGATTGGTGGAACCGCCTTTTTTTTGAGACATTTGCCGGCAATCACATCTTTGGGCAGATCAACCAGAACCGGCCCCGGCCGCCCGCTGCCGGCGATATGAAAAGCTTCGTTAACAATCCGCTCCAGATCCTCAACCCGCTTGACCAGAAAATTATGTTTGGTACAAGGCCTGGAGATACCGACGATATCAGCTTCCTGAAAAGCGTCATTACCGATCAATGGGGTCGGCACCTGACCCGTAAAAACTATGATCGGAATTGAATCCATATAAGCGGTGGCCAGACCGGTTACCGTATTGGTGGCTCCCGGCCCGGAGGTCACCAGCGCCACTCCAACTTTGCCCGTGGCCCGGGCGTAGCCGTCGGCGGCATGAACCGCTGCCTGTTCATGCCGAACCAAAAAATGTCGACATGAATAGTCCGGCAGATGGTCATAAAAATTAATCACGGCCCCGCCGGGATAGCCAAATATAACCTCAACCCCTTGCTCTTGCAAAACCTCAAGGAGTATTTGGGCTCCAATTATCTTTTCCATGTGCACCTCCTTTTCTTCACCATACTTGCTTGAGTTCAGGTTTGTCAGGGAACAAAAGCGACCGTCAGCAGACCCATTTCTTCCGGTAAACCGAGCATCAGGTTCATATTCTGAATCGCGGCTCCGGCAGCTCCCTTGACCAGATTATCAATCGCCGAAAAAAGAATCAGACTCCGCTGATCGGAGGCCAGAACATAACCAATATCACAATAATTACTACCCCGAACCGCGTTAAGCGTCGGCAGGCTGCCGGTCGGAAGAAGTCGAACAAAAGTCTCATTAGCATAAGCTGCAGCCAGAGCCCCTTCGATCTCCGCCACCGTAACATCTCGTGATAAAGGCAGATAGATGGAGGATAAAATCCCCCGATTAACCGGCAACAGGTGAGGAACAAAGAGTAGCTTAGGAACCACCCCTGAAGCCCGGCCAAGTTGCTCCATCATCTCCGGCTGATGCCGGTGGTTAGCCACTTTATAGGGTTTAAAATTCTCGTTTACTTCGCAGTAGAGAGAACCTTGATTGAGACTGCGGCCGGCACCGCTGGTTCCGGATTTGGCATCGATAACTATTGTCGCCTCGGGATCGACCAGTTCAAGCGGGAGAATCGGGGCCAACGGCAGAATCACACTGGTCGGATAACAACCGGGATTACCAACTACCCGAGCCGAGGGGATCTGATCCCGAAAAAGCTCAGGCAAACCATAAACTGCCTCGGCCAACAGTTCAGGAGCGGTATGGGGCTGATACCATTTCTCATAAAGTTTTTGCTCACTGAAACGATAATCGGCGCTCAAATCAACTACTTTTTTCCCGGCTTTATGGAGTTCGGCAACCACTTCAATTGCCGCCTTATGGGGCAGGGCCGTAAAGACCAGATCGGCCAAACCGGCGATCTCCGCGACCTGGTTATCCATAAATTTCAGATCAACAATATCGCGCAAAGAAGGGAAAAGCTCAGCTACCGACAGGCCGACATACTGACGCGAAGTCACCGCCGTCAATTCAACCTCGAGATGACCAGCCAGAATCCGCATCAGCTCAACCCCAGTGTAGCCACTGGCCCCAATAATCGCTACTTTTATTTTTTCCACGTTTTTCCTCCTAACCGACTTGTCATTAAAACAAAAAAAAGGGAGGCCGTTTTTTACGGCCTCCCTGGGTTCCAAGTTTGTCTCTATCCAGTCTCTTTTAACGTTTCGAGAACTGGTAGCGAGCTCGGGCTCCGCGTTGGCCGTACTTTTTGCGCTCTTTAATTCGCGCATCGCGGGTTACATAGCCCGCTTTCTTTAGTACGCCGCGTAGCTCGGGATCAAATTCCATTAAAGCCCTGGTAATACCATGTCTTACAGCTCCGGCCTGGCCACCAATACCACCACCCGCAACTCTAATCATGAAATCAAATTTATTGTTACTTTCGGTCAGCGAAAGTGGCTGAAAAACCAATTCTCGGGCCGTATCCATAGTAAAATAGTCCTCTACCGAGCGGCCGTTCACCTTAATATCACCACTACCCTCACTGAGCCAGACTTTGGCAATAGCTGCCTTTCTTTTGCCCGTCGCATAAAATCTTGTCGCTGTCATATCTAAACCTTTTTAAAAAGTATTTTTAACTTAAAGTTCTTTCACAACCGGGCACTGAGCCTCATGCTGATGTTCGGATCCGGCATAAATCTTAAGCTTTTTGATTATTTGACGACCCAATTTATTCTTCGGCAACATACCTTTAACAGCGCTGTTGATAAGCTCGGTCGGATTTTTTTCCATCAACTCGTCAGCGGTGATCGATTTAATTCCACCCGGATAGCCGGTATGATGATAATAGACTTTATCTTTAAGTTTATTACCGGTCAAACGAATATTAGCCGCATTAACAATCACTACATAATCACCAGTATCGACATGAGGGGTAAAGATAGGTTTGTCTTTACCCCGTAAAATCTTGGCAACTTCACTGGCCAATCGGCCGAGAACCTGGCCCCGCGCATCGATAAGATGCCATTTCTGCTCAAACTCACCAGGTTTTGCCACATAGGTCTTCATTATATTCAATTCTCCAGAAAAAAAAACAGCCGGTACCATTAAGTAAGACAACCGGACAAATACTATAAACTGCTAATGCGGGAATTACTCCCGCAACCCAAAAACAACTACAAGGCCCGCAAATAAGTGCTCTTATCAGAACATTTTCTTGTTCAAAAACAAGAAAATAACCTGTAAGGCACTAAAACCCTGCCAAACAGGGCGACAAATTTGAAGGGGAGTTTTCTAGTATAAGAGGCTTTGATTGTCAAGCTATTTTTGCATATCATTTAAAATCTATTGAAATCGGAACGGCGCTCGGCAAAAAGTTCCAGCACCCGATCAAGATCGGAGTACTCCAGATCAGCACTTAAGGTAACCCTGAGCAGGGATTGGCCGAAGGCCACCGTCGGTGGACGAATCCCCTGAATAAAAACCCCCTGTTCAAGAAACCAGGCACTCAAATCCATAGTCAGTTGCGGGTCACCCACCACCACCGGTACGATCGGGGTCGGATCATCGCCTACCGCAATCTCAAGATTACGTAAACCTTGCCGAAAATAGTCAGTTAAAGATCTGAGCCTGACCACCCGGCCGGGCTCCTTGCTAAGCAGTTCAAGAGCGGCCAACGAGGCTCCGAGAGCGGCCGGGGGCAGAGCCGTGGAGTAGATGAAACTGCGCGCTTTATTGATCAAATAATCGATAAATTGCGGGGCTCCGGCAACATAGGCGCCGCAACTGCCAAGGGCCTTGCCCAAGGTTCCCATCTGAATATCAAGATCATTAAAATCGAGGCCGAAATGCTCTCCCGAACCCCGGCCACCAACCCCTAAAACTCCGGTTGCGTGAGCATCATCAACCATGACGATGGCATCATAACGTCGCGCCAAAGCCGCCACCTCCGGTAACGGCGCAATGTCCCCATCCATACTGAAGACACTGTCGGTAACGATCAAGCGCCGCCTGAAATCCGGAGCCGTTTTATGCAATAACTCTTGAAGATGATCAATATCACAGTGGCGGTAGACTTTAAGCTGAGCCCGGCTTAAACGACAACCGTCGACAATGCTGGCATGGTTAAGAACATCACTGTAAATCACGTCGCCTTGGCCGACAAGGGAGGTTAAAAGCGCCAGATTGGCAACATAACCACTATTAAAAACCAGAGTTTTCGGAACTTTTTTAAAAACAGCCAATGCCTCTTCAAGTTCCCCGTGCAAACTCATAGAGCCGGAGATCAGACGTGAAGCTCCAGACGAACAACCATAACGTTGAGCCGCCTCCTGAGCTGCATCCCTCAGCCTGGGATGGTTAGCTAAACCGAGATAATTATTGGAACACATCAATAAAACAGGGTGACCGTCGAGGGTTGTATGGGCCTGTTGCGGCCCATCAATAGTGCGCAAAAAACGCAACTGCCCAATATCTTCAAGCCCTTCAAGTTCAGCCTCAAGAGCGGCCTGCACTGTTTTTGGTAAATCTTCACTCATTGCTATTTAATCCCTGCTCCGGCGTCGCCGGAACCAAAATGGATGATTTCAATTAAATTTAAGAACGCCGCAAACTTTGCTTCGCCCTCTTATAATGAGGTCAAATCTTGACAATGGCTGGTGGCAGAACTTCGATTTACCCGATTATCTCGACACGCCATCGTCAAGAATTGACCCCGCCCGAGATAGTGTGAAGTTTTTGTCGCGGTTTTTGTTCGCGCTTTCTCGGCTAGGGTCATTTCTTGACACTTGGCGGCCGCAAGATTCGCGCAAAACCAAAGTTTTAACCCGCCATTTGTCAAGATGTGACCCTATTAGTGAGGGCGAAGCAAAACAACAAACCACCCTCTTTAACTTAGCACTCACCAACTCTCAATCGCATCAAATGCGGCCCAGTCAGAGAGCAAGCGTTGATCATCCGACCATTGCCGACCACTGGTGGTCAGATAATTACCGACCATCAGACCATTAGCCCCGGCGGCAAAAAGCCACGACTGAAAATCTCCGAAAGTGCGCTGACGACCACCACAGATACGAATATCACTGGCTGGACAAACCAGACGAAACATAGCGATCGTTAAAAGCGCCTGAAACGGCTTCAAACCCGGTTGATCTTCTAATGGCGTACCACTGACCGGTTGCAGAAAATTAAGCGGAATTGAGTCAACCTGCAGCTCGCGCAGCGTCAGAGCCAGCTCCACCCGCTGAGCCCAACTCTCGCCCAGCCCCATTATGCCGCCGCTGCAAACATAAAGACCGGCATCCTTGGCCGTTTTCACCGTCATCACCGCCTTCTCATAATCATGGGTCGTACAGATCTGCGGGAAAAAACTCCGGGCGGTTTCGAGATTGTGATGATAATATTTAAGACCGGCCTGACGATAACGACCAGCCGTCGTCGCATCAAGAAAACCGAGTGAGGCGCAGGGAGCAATTTTCTCTTCTCCGATCTTTTTAAGCATGGCCATAATCTCAGCCTGTTCAGCTAAATCATCAACCGCCGTCCCGCTGGTCACAACCGAAAAATTTTCGACGCCGCACGCAGCCGCTGTACGAACTCTTTCAACCAGCTCGAAAACCTTTATCAAAGGAAAGGTCTCAACTCCGGTATCATAGGAGATAGATTGAGCACAAAAGGCACAATCTTCCGGGCAGCGACCCGATTTAGCATTAGTTATCGCACAAAGCGCAATCTTTTGGCCACAATGCTGCCGCCTGACCCGATTGGTCAAGGGTAGCAGAGAGAAGATATCGGGCCCGGTCAGAGCTCCTAAATGCAAGGCAAGTTTTTCATCAATCCCCATCGCATCGTTCAGAAGCTGCGGCATGCGGGCAGTTACAGCAGCAACAATTTCATCTGTTTTATTTTTTTGCAAAAGAATTTCCTTTTAATAAATTAAGAATTAAGTTACAGCGAGAAGCGGCGAACTTAACTGGGAGTTAACATATGGCATTTGATCGTAAAGACGGCTACTATCGGCAGGCCAAACGCGAAGGCAAACGCTCGCGGGCAACCTATAAAATTGAAGAACTTGATTCGCGTTTCAGGGTCTTCAAAAAAGGCCAGAAAATCCTTGAACTGGGGGCTGCCCCTGGCGGCTGGATGGAGTATATCGCTAAGCAGGTTGGAAAATCCGGCAGCGTCCTCGGCCTCGATCTACTGGCGATCAGCGATCTCCCTTCGCCCCCTTGCAAAACCTTGGTCGCCGACATCTTAAGTCCCGAAACCGGTGTTCTCATTGATGCTCTGGTGAACCCGCCTTTTGATGGGGCGGTCTCCGACTTAGCCCCCAACCTGACCGGCATTAAAGCAACCGACCAGGCGAACTCGATTGCCATCCTTGAAACAGCTTTAGAACTTGTTAAAGAGCGTCTCGCGAACGGCGGATTTTTTATCTGCAAGGTTTTTCAGGGTAACGAACTAAAACCTTTTCAACTAAAACTTAAATCCGATTTCGCCAAAGTTACGCTGGCCAAACCCAAAGCCAGCCGTAAAACCTCAACAGAGATATATCTGGTTGCAACCGGTTACGAGGGTAACACCAAACCCCAATAGAGCTCAATAAGTTGCACACCATAAAAAAGATAAATAAGGCCGCCGGCAGCCAGAAAAGGGCCGAAAGGAATGGCGTAACGGCCATCCTTACCCTTCCAGGCCACTAATCCTAAACCGATCACGGCTCCACTTAACGAACTCAGCAAAATAATCGGCAAAAGTGCTTTATAACCTAAAAAAGCCCCGAGCATCGCCAGAAGCTTAAGATCCCCGCCGCCCATACCATCACGGCCGGTCGCATAATAATAACCTGTTGCCACCAACCACAAAGAGAACCAACCTAAAAAAGCACCAAGCAGCGATTCCCACCAGGGCATCGGCACCCACCACCAAGCCCCGGCCAGACCTAAAACAATCCCTGCAAGACTGAAATGATCGGGAATAATCTGATGTTCAAGATCGATAAAAGTGATCGGCACCAGCAGAGAGATCAACAGCAAGGCTCCAGCCAGAGCCGGTGACAACCCGAACCGGTAGGTGGCAGCACCAAAAAGCAGACCGGTCAAAGCTTCAACCAGAGGATACTGTAAAGAGATAGGCTGACGACAAAACCAACAGCGGCCCCGCAAAAAGGCATAAGTCAACAACGGAACATTGAGCCAAAAAGGCAGCTTCCTCCCGCAATTAGGGCAATATGAAGGCGGCGAAACCACTGACATGTCAAGAGGGATTCGATAAATACAGACATTAAAAAAACTGCCGAGAACAAGCCCCAAAATGACAGCTGCAACAGCTATAAACAAATCCATAAAAAGACACCAGCACTTGAAAAAACCAAAAAATTAGACGGTTGAACAAAATACCATAATGTGTTATACAGTGATCTATTAATATCCTGAGATAGAGCCCGTTTGCCGAAACAAGAGATGTTGTACTCATTCAGCTGCCAAGCTGGATATCTCCGACCGCCGCGGGCCATATCATGTCAATAACATCTTTGCCAAGAAAATAATACATAGGAGGCTGCCCGAGAATGCCCTTTTTCCCCATATCTTCGTTATGCTCAAAAAATTATCCTCGGAATACCTAGTGTATGTTGCGACCGAAGGGAGTACCCTTGTGGTACGGATAATTTTCTTCGCATGCCTCGATCTGAGAAAAAATTGCTATTCTCGAACAACCTCCTAACGGCCCCTCTATAACGATGCAACGACATTATCTTTTCGCTCTCAAAGTACGATAACTAATGGGACTCGATAAACCATGGTAAAAGAGACAATCAATACGTTTAATATCGGAGATCTGGCAGTCTACCCGGGTCATGGCGTAGGCCAGATTACTGCTATAGAGGAGCGTGAAGTCTGCGAAGAAACCCAAGATTTCTATATAATGGTGATCCTCGACAGCAATATCACAATTATGATCCCCAAAAACAACACGACCAATGTCGGCTTACGCCAACTTGTCAACCAGGATGAGATCAAAGAGGTTTACACCACTTTAAAGCGACGTAAGGTGAAACTCTCCCACCAGACCTGGAACAAACGCTACAAACAATTCCATGACAAAATCAAGCGCGGGTCTCTCTTTGAGGTGGCCGAAGTATTCCGTGATCTTAACCTGATCAGCCTGAACAAAGAACTCTCCTTTGGCGAACGCAAAATGATGGAGACCGCCAAATACCTGATCGTCTCCGAACTGGCCCGAGCTCGAACCCTGCCGGAAAGCGATGTGGAAAAAGAGATCCAGGAGATTTTCGTCCCCGAAGTAAACGAATCCTGACCCCAGAGCCAACAAAGTTGTGTACCGGGATTTCCATCCGCAAAGCAATATAACCTGGGAGGCTGTCCAGACTAACCTTTAACTTTTCACGAGATAATCGTTGCTCATAATTCGCGCTTTTTTTACTCTTGCGGCAGCTCTGCTCTCCTTTCAAATTGCCAAACACCAATTTGACCGGATTGATTACGCATGTGTT
>JAYEMC010000281.1:0-2562 GCA_034717935.1 Pseudomonadota bacterium
CACTAATCCGGCCGACAACAGCGAAAAAAGAACCAAACAGAGAAACAGCAGAGGGCGGGGCTTAACCTTAAGCCAACCTAAAAGGGCATAATAAAAGAGGGCCAGGAGCAAGGCAATCAGCAGAACCGAAATCAGCGACAGACCCTTACAGGCCGACCCCACAATCGCCCAAACAATAGTTAGCAGAGGTAAAAAAAGGGGCCTGTAAGCAATCTCCCGCGCGATCTCCAGGAGGCTGCTCGAGAATAGAAATTTTTTCTCAGATCGAGGCATTTTTTTCAAATAAGCACAGGTATATAACTAATATTCCGAGCATTATTTTAAAAAAATAACGAAGTGCTGGGGAAAAATAGCATTCTCGGGTAGCCTCCTGGCATCAGTCGATCATTTCAGGAGTTGATCCAGCTCTTCGACCAATTTTCGCGCATCCGGCGGCAAAGCCGTCGGCAAAACAATCTTTAGCTCAACAATCTGATCCCCGGCTTTCGCTCCCGACGCCTGCACACCTTTCCCGCGCAAGCGCATCTTCTGACCATTTTGAGCCCCTTCCTGAATCTTCAATATCGCCTTGCCGGAAAAAGTCGGCACTTCGATCTTCCCACCGAGCAGAGCGGCGGTCAAGGGAACTTCAACCTGACAAAGCAGATCACGGCCCAACATCGTAAAAACCGAATCTGGACGAACCTTGATAGTTAAAATCAGATCTCCAGCCGGCCCCTGGTTGATTCCGGGATGGCCCTTACCTTTAAGCCGCAAACGAGCCTCATTAACAGTTCCGGGTGGAACCTTAACATTGACCGTTTGATTATCAACCCGTAACTTAAGGTCTGTTCCTCTAACTGCTTCAGCAAACTCAATTTCAATCTGATGCTCGGCGTTACCGCCCCGCTGTGGACCAGGCGCTTGCCTCGGCCCCTGCTGAAAACCACTCCCGCCAAAAAGATTGGCAAAAATATCAGAGGGATCTCCCTGGCCGCCGCGAGAAGAGAAGTTCCGGGCTCCACAACTACCACCGGCACCACCAAAGAGATCATTAAAATCAAAACCTCCGGCACGCCCCCCGGGAAATCCTCCACCACCTCCGGCTCGCTGATGAAAATCTGCGCCGTAGGTATCAAATTCACGGCGTTTTTTCTCATCACCTAAAACTTCATAGGCCGCATTGACCTCTTTAAATTTCTTTTCGGCCGCCTTGTCATCCGGTTTAACATCGGGATGATACTGCCGGGCCTTGCGCCGATAAGCTTTTTTAATCTCAGCCGCCGTAGCCTGCTTGTCAACGCCAAGAGTTTTGTAAAAATCTTTCCCTGCCATATAGTTTTACCGTCCTAACCCGACCCAGTCGGAACCAAAAAGATGATGTTAATTAAATTTGAAAAGCACCTGAAAGTAAGATGAATGACAGAAATTGTCAATCAGTTTATCTCCCGCCACATGGTAAATGACCCCAATCCCGATTTCCTTTGGAGAATCGGGTTATGTCCCCATAATTTGCTGAAATGCATAAGTATACGGTGCTTCTCTACTTACGCTGAATAGTTACAATAGTGCTAGGTTGTCTCGATGAATAACATCGTCTCCAGCACTATAACCCAAGCGGTTGGTGATTTCGCGAGAGTGGAGACCAGTGATCTTTTTTATATCTGAAGAGCTGTACGTGGTCAGCCCGCGTGCGATTTCAACCCCTTCGAGATCACGGCAGGAGACCGGCTCACCAACTCCGAATTCACCTTCGACCCGGGAAATCCCCGAAGGCAGCAGGCTGGTGCCGCGGTCAATCAGGGCCGCAACCGCACCGCCGTCAAGGTAAAGACTGCCGCAGGGTTCGACGGCAAACGCGAGCCAATGCTGACGACAATTCAAACGATTGGCTCGGGGGAGAAAAATAGTGCCCTCATTTTCTCCAGCCAAAACGCGGGCCATAACCCCGGAACGTCGCCCGTTGGCGATAACAGTTGGAATCCCGTAAGCTGCAGCTTTACGGGCGGCTTCCAATTTGCTGAGCATACCACCGGTTCCGAGAGCACTTTTGGTAGCGCAGACAAAAGAGGTAACTTCATCATCAACTTCATCAATCAGAGATATCAATGAAGCCTCGTCCGCCGCTTTGGGATCACAATCGTAAACCCCATCAAGATCGGTCAACAACAACAAGAGATCGACTTCAGCCAACGAGGTCAGAAGGGCGGCCAGATTGTCATTATCGCCAAATTTTATTTCTCGAACGACGACGGTATCATTCTCATTGACCAAAGGCAAAATTTCGGCCCCAAGCAACGCCCTCAAGGTATTACGGGCGTTAATATAACGCCGCCGATTGCGAATATCATCCGCCGTCAGCAGAACCTGGGCCACAACTTGATCATGAAGCGCAAACTCATGCTCATATTGGCGCATCAAACGCAGCTGCCCGACGGCTGCACAGGCCTGTTTTTCCGGAATAGTTGAAGGAGGGCTCTTAAAACCCAAAGCTTCAAGTCCGGCGGCAACGGCTCCCGAAGTAACCACAATGAACCTATAACCCTGCTCCCGCAATTGGGCTATCTCACCGGCAAAACGGGT
>JAYEMC010000282.1:0-2555 GCA_034717935.1 Pseudomonadota bacterium
AATAGGATTTTTTTCTCAGATCAAGGCATGCGAAGAAAATTACCGCAAGCATACACTAAGTATTCTGAGGATAATTTTTTGAGCATAACGCAGATATGGGGAAAAAAGACGTTCTCGGACAGCCTCCTAGATTATCAGATTTGACAAATGAAGGCTGGTTATAGACTTTGGAGGTTCTTGGGCATGAAAGTACTGGTTGTTGAAGATGAACAGAAAGTGGCCAACTTTTTACAAAAGGGGTTGAAAGAGGAGCAGTTTGTCGTCGATGTTGCCTACGACGGTCTTGAAGGTGAGAGCCTGGCTCTAGCCAATGAATATGACCTGATTCTCCTTGATGTGATGCTGCCGGGAAAAGATGGGGTTATGGTTTTAGAGACCTTGCGGGCTCGTAAAATAGAGACCCCGGTTATCATGTTGACGGCCAAGGATATGGTGGTCGATAAACTCAAAGGTTTTGAGGCGGGCTGTGACGATTATATTCCCAAACCATTCTCTTTTGAAGAGTTGCTGGCCCGGGTTCGCGCGGTTTTACGCCGTCGCAGCGGGGCCAGCAGTAATGTTCTCAATTTTGCCGATCTGACTTTGGATCTGATTTCGCATAAGGTGATACGCGGCGGTAAAGAGATCGAGTTGACCGTCAAAGAGTATGCCCTGATGGAGTACCTGATGCGCAATCCGAATCGGGTTTTGACTCGTACGATGATTACCCAGCAGGTTTGGGACTATAATTTTGACAGTTTTACCAATGTTATCGATGTCTACGTTAACTATTTGCGTAACAAGGTTGATCGTGACTTTCCGCAAAAGTTGATCCATACCGTTCGCGGGGTAGGTTATATCCTCAAAGAGGGCGACAAGAAGTGAGGCCGGTCAGTATCCGGGTTAAATTGACGGCCTGGTATATTCTTGTTTTTGGTGTAGTTCTGGCCTGTTTCTGCATTAGTATCTATGTGATGATGGAGAGTAAGCTCTTGCACTCCGTCGATCGACGCCTGCAAACCATGGCCGAGCTTATTTCAAAAACCGAGCTTTGCGCCGTGCCCAATTTTCTGCCACCCGATTTTGAGAGACGTTTGAATCGGATTTTCGGTACCCGGCCGGTAGGTAAGTTTGTCCGAGTGCTTGACCTCTCCGGCGAAATTGGTTCGCGCACCGACAATATCGATGAAGATAAGATTCCGGTTAATAAGGATCTTGTTCGGGAGGTGGTTGCCAAAGGCGAAATTATTTTTGAGACCCAGTCTCCTCTGGGTCCCGATATGCCGATTCGTTTTATTAATTTTCCGGTAAAAAATTTTAAAGGTGATAAAATACGCGGCGTCGTTCAAGTTGGAACTTCACTTGGATTTGTCCGCGAATCGATGCGTAATCTTCTGTTTGTCTTTTTTGTTCTGGTGCCCAGCCTGCTATTTGTTGCGGCTGTTGTTGGTCTCTTTTTGGCCGGTAAAGCTTTGAAACCGATACGTGAAATTGCCCGAACGACTCGTCATATTACAGTTAATAACCTCGAAGAACGAATTACCGTGCCCGTGGCCCGGGATGATATCGGTCAATTAGCGTCTACTATTAATGGCATGCTGGATCGGCTGTCACTCTCTTTTCATAAAATCAATCAATTTACGGCTGATGCTTCACATGAACTCAGAACGCCGTTGACTATTATGCGGGGTGAGCTTGAAATCGCCCTGCGAGGGGAACGTTCATCGGAAGAGTATCTTGAGACTCTGGGCAGCAGTCTCGAAGAGGTAGAACGGATGTCAAGGATAGTTAATGATCTTCTCCTGCTCTCCAAAAGTGATATGGGGCAGGAGGTGATGCATTTTGATCCGGTTGATTTGCGTATTCTTTTGCTCGATTTACTTTCAAATTTTAAAATTCTTGCAGATGAACAGCGGATTCAGCTCAGTAGTGATTTGGAGGAGGTCGAAACAGTTTTTGGTGATCAGCTCAGGTTGCGGCAGCTGTTGGTCAATCTTTTAACCAATGCGATTCGCTATACCCCAGCTGAAGGCAAAATTAATTTGGCTTTGAGAAATGTTGAGTCCGGAGTCGAAATTTCTGTTGCCGACACCGGTATCGGGATTCCGGCTGAAGATATACCTCGTATCTTTGACCGTTTTTATCGCGCCGACAAGGCGCGCAGTCGTCAATATGGTGGGAGTGGGCTGGGTTTGAGTATTGTTAAATGGATTGTCAATGCCCATCAAGGCATGATCAAGGTAGATAGTGTGGTCGGTGAAGGCAGCGTTTTCAGGGTCGTACTGCCAACCGAAAGAAAAGGGTTGGAAAGCAGGGAAATTAAGGAAAAATAATTTCTATCTAATGCTCATATAATCTTCACCTGTTATGTTACTTTTTAAGAAACTCCTTTTCTTCCTTGTTTGGCGGCTGACCCCTCCTCCTCCTCCTTGTTTAGTTTGTTGTTGAATTAAATTTTGGGATCAGCCAACCACCCCTTGACCATCAGGTTGGTCAAGGGGTGGTTTTTTTTGTGAATTTTCAAACGATTACAATGGAGATTTTTTATGATGTTTTTATCCCGGTTTAGATCTTTG
>JAYEMC010000283.1:0-2526 GCA_034717935.1 Pseudomonadota bacterium
AGTATTGATTTTCATAATCCGGATAGAGGTGAAAAGGCCCTAAACCAGCCAGCGCAACCTCTTTCACTTTGGTTTTTGTTTTATGACAACGGGCACATGGAGCCTCATTAACTTTAAGACCATGCACGGCTTCCCCCTGATGACAGTCGATACAGTTACCACGGTCGTAATCGAAACTCATGTCGCCTTTGCGGTGAGCTTCCAAGCGAAAAGTTGTCAAATGCTCAAGTAGAGTCTTAATCTTGCGCTCTTTATGGCAACTTCCACAAGTCTCGGTCAGTTTGGCCCGATTGACTGTCGAGAGCTTATTCTTGGCTCCATATATATAGTGTCGTGTATGACAATGGTAACAATTGGGTGCATTCTCTTTACCCGCGAGCAGATCTTTACCATGTATACTCTGATAGAAACTATCGCCGACCATCTTTCTTTTCGGGATTCTGATATCCTTTTTCTTCAGACGTTCACGAGCGCCAAAAGGGAAAAGGCCTTCGATTTTCGAGTGACAGGCAAGACAGTCTACCTTCTTAAAACCGCTGCGACAATGCCTAGCGGCAGCCGCATCTTCATGACAATCGATGCACTCCAGTTTCTTGCCATGCAGAGTTGGTTTGAACTCTTTAAGCCTGACTTGGAGCTCGGCCTGGGAGCCATCAAGTCTACCGGATGTCAAATGCGGCTCTTTATGACACTTCATACACTCTTCATTAGTCCGCGGTTTCGCCACGTCCTTGGGAATCGGCAACAGACCATCGACGCTCACCATAATTCGCCCATCCGGCGAATGAGTTTTTGCCGCTGTTACCTTATCGGGTGTAACTGCTCCATGATCTAACGCCTGTGCATCTCCACCTAGTACCAGCAACCCAAGCACCAGCAACAAACCAAGAATCTGCGGCCAAACCCGGCTTCCGGAAAAGCTCCGGTGTACGTTAGGAAAAATTTGTTTTTCAGTCATCCTAAACATCCCCAACCTCCAGGGCTTCAGCAACCAGCTCAACCACATCCTTGACTTTGACATCAGCTTCTCGATTATGAAATTTCAAACCATCCTCAAACATAACCATACAGAAAGGACAGGCCGTAACCGCAATTTCAGGCTCTTTTTCGAGCGCCTGCGCGACCCGGTTATCATTAATTTTAGTTCCTATATCCTCTTCCATCCACATCCTGCCGCCACCAGCCCCGCAGCAGAATCCACGCTTATGACTACGATCCATCTCGACCAGATCCATTCCTGGAATCTCACCTAAAATTTCCCGAGGCTGAGCATAGACATCATTGTAACGTCCGAGATAACAGGAGTCATGATAAACCGCCTTAGCCGACAAAGTACGCTTCAAATCAAGACGCCCCTCGGCCAACAGCTGCGCGATAAATTCAGTATGATGCATAACATTATAATCACCATCCAACTGCTGGTAATCTTTTTTCAACGTATTATATCCATGCGGACACATGACAATAATGTTTTTGACCCCGTAGCCGTTCATGGTCTCAATATTTTCCATTGCCAGGGTCTGGTAGAGATATTCGTTACCCAGCTTACGGGCCGAATCTCCACAGCACTTCTCTTCCTTGCCCAATATCGAGAAGGAGATACCGGCGGCCTGGAGTACTTTAACCAATGCGTTTGTAACCTTCTTATAACGGTCATCAAAAGAACCGGAACAACCAACCCAGAGGAGATATTCGACATCGCTGTTTTCAGCCATCGTCGTCACTCCTAAACCATCAGCCCAGTTCCCGCGATCAGCCCAACCAAGTCCCCAGGGATTACTGTTATTTTCAAAGTTCTTAAAAACCAGCTGAACTTCAGCCGGAAAGCTCGACTCCATAAGCACCAGGTTACGCCGTAAATCAACAACCTTGTCAATATGCTCGACATACATCGGGCAGACTTCCATACAGGCGCGGCAGGTAGTACAAGACCAAATTTCATCTTCAGTCAGGTAGCCGCCACACAAGACCTTCTCTTCATCAGGTAACCCCCAGGTAATGTCTTCTCCGTCGGCCTTGCATTTGGCGATAATCGCACTCTTATCATAAAGACAGTCGCGGATATCCTGAACCATCTTTTTCGGAGTTAAAGGTTTATCCGTAAGATAGGCGGGGCAATTATCCTGGCAGCGGCCACAACGGATACAGGCATCGGAGTCCATGAGCTGTTTCCAGGTAAACTGGTGCACATGAGCCACCCCGAAAGTCTCGGAATTTTCAATATCGAGTAGACTGACTACCCCTTTAGGATTAGTCGAACGATAATAATTGTTGAGGGTTCCGACAATAACATGAAAGAGTTTAGTGTAGGGCGCAGTCCCGATAAGCAGGAGAATGGCATAAAAATGGAGGCGCCAGACCCAGGTAATGGTCTGGGCGCTGATTTCGCTACTGAATGGAGACAGAGCTAAAGCGATCAGCGAACCAATCGGAGCAAACCAAGTACCTTCAGGAGTTGTAACCGCCAGACGCAGGCCTTCAACCATAAAGCCGCTGACAAAGATAAAAAGGAGCCAAATCAAGATC
>JAYEMC010000284.1:0-2508 GCA_034717935.1 Pseudomonadota bacterium
CAGTGTCAAGGGCGTGATGCCGACTGTCGGTAAAGAACTGATGCCACCGATGGATAGCGGCGCTATCAGAATCAGCATAACCACCGACCCCAACCTGCCGATTGCTGCAAGTCAAAAAATTGTGCGCGAGGCCAATAAAATCATCACGACCACCGGCAAACTTGAGTACCTCTCCTCTGCCATCGGCAGCGAAGCCGGGATTTTAACTATCGGCAGCGGTTCCGGCAGTGACCGGATTGCGATAATCGCCACCTTCGTCAACCGCTATGAACGTAAAGAGTCGATCTGGGATATTGGAACACGCCTGCGAAAGCAGCTGGCTGAAATTGAAAATATTAAGCGTCTGGAAGTCGTCGATTTCGGGGCCACTGCACTCTCCAGTATTCGCGCCAATATCGACATCATGCTTTCCGGCCCGAATTTTGACGATCTGGTTAAGGCCGGTGATCAGGTCGAAAAAGCCCTCTATAAAACCCGAGGCGTGGTCTCGGTCTCCAGAACCTGGGATATCGATAAAACCGTCTACAACCTTAACATCAACCGAGAACGAGCCGCCTTTTACGGCCTCAAACATGCAGCTATCAGCTCACAGCTACAGGCTCTCTTGCGCGGCGCCTCGGTAGCCACTTTCCCCGCCGCCAACAGCATCGATTTCGGGGTTCGAGTCTGGTTACCGGCGGCCCAAAGGGATCGGGTCGAACTCCTCTCGACAATTTTAATCGAAACCCCAAAGGGAGAAAAAATCCCCTTATCAACTTTGGCCACGGTCAGCCGGGAATTAGAGCCCGGAATCATTAACCGAGAAGCTCTCAACTACACCCTAAACGTCTACGGACATCGCGAGAAAACCGCCATTTCGCATATCATGGACAACTTTGCCGAAAACTTCAAAGGCACTGTTCTGCCCGCGTCGGTAACCATGAAACAGGTCGGCGATATCGAGCAGTTTAAAAACTCTGCCGGACGCATGGCCAAGGCCATCGGTTTTTCGGTTATTTTGATTTTTTTCACGCTGATCACCTTTTTTGACTCGGTCAAAGCCTCCCTGATGATCATCCTCTCGATTCCTCTGACCATCATCGGAGTTGCCTGGACCTTGCTCTTGCTCAATTATCATGTCGCGATGCCGGCCATGATGGGCTTTATTCTGCTCTCCGGCGTCATCGTCAACAACGCCATCCTGCTCATCCATTTTGCCCTCGAAAAAATGGCCGAAGGAATGTCCAAAAAAGAGGCCATGCTCGAAAGCATCAAAATCCGCACCCGCCCCGTCCTCATGACCGCTTTCGCCGTCGCCGCAGGCATGCTCCCGGTCGCCTTAGGCTCGGCCATCGGCCTCGAACGCCTGGCTCCCTTAGGCGCTGTCGCCATTGGCGGCCTCTTGGTCGGCACGTTTTTGACCCTGCTTTTTATTCCACTAATTTTTATCTGGTCGCATTGACATATATGTTTGGCCGGTTATAATTACTAAAAGGATGTAAAAAACAGGACTTACTTGTAAAGAGGTTGGTCATGAAAAAACGGACTGTATTGTGTTTATTTTTTATTGTTCTTTTAACGGCTCTATGTCATCCGGCCATCGCTGATGTATACTTTCCTCATATTGCCAGCAACGGGATCTGGAAAACTGAAATCTGCGTGATCAACGCTGGGACAGCAACAATATCGGGCACGTTTAAAGCCTACAACAACAGCGGAACCCCGGTATCCGGCAATATCGCCGTTACGCTGACCGCCAATGCCAGACGGCAGATCAACGTGGGAGATGATTTCACCGATCCGGCGACTATCGGGTACATCATTTTTGACACGGATTCCGACAATGTGGTCGGATATACGAAGTTTTATATCGACGGCCAGTTCCGAGTGGCGGTACCGGCCATATCGGACATCACCACTGGCGATATGCACATCTCCCATATCGCTTCTTCGTACACCTGGTGGACCGGGGTGAGTATTGTCAATACCACGTCAGCAGCTAAAACCTTGACCATTGAATTTGATGACGGCACCACTAAAACAGTGCCACTGGCCGCAAAGGAACACAAGGCGTTTACCATTAAATCCCTGTTTGCCGACACCCCACAGCCCGGGTTGAATTCGGCGGTCATCAAAAACGCAGTCGGCGTTATCGGTCTGGAGCTTTTCTGTAGCGGCAATCAGCTTTCCGGCATTCTGCTGAAAAATGATACAGCCGTTAACATGTATTATCCCCATATCGCAACCACCGGCACCTGGTGGACCGGGATCGTGGCATACAATCCGTCCGCAACGTCCTGCACACTGACCATCAAACCGTATTCTACCGACGGGACAGCCCTTGCTACCAGTACAGTGTCGGTGGGAGGGCAAAAAAAACACATCGCAAGTGTAGCGGAGATGGGACTGCCGGCAGCTTCCGACTGGTTTGCTATTGAATCGACTTCAGCAATAACCGGTTTTGAGCTGTTCGGAACCGGTGACGGGAAACTTCTGGCTGGATACACGGGTGTGAGCATCAGCAACACC
>JAYEMC010000285.1:0-2496 GCA_034717935.1 Pseudomonadota bacterium
AATTCTGAAAAGACCGACTGCGACCTGCACACAGAGACAGGGGGAAAGCATTGAACGGATTTTTGCAGAATACGTAAGACTGCTACATCGCTTTTGCGTCAAATACCCGAGGTAGGAGCCGTATGAGATAATTCCTCACGTACGGATCTGTGCGGGGGGGGCCGGGAAACCGGCATTCCTACCGCGATCCGAATTTTTCGTAGATTTTTAAAAATGGTGGAGTCGCTCCCCTTTTTTTGTTTGTTTATGAATCGATTACAGGCTGTAATCGATTCATAAGCTGAGTTGATTAGGGAGGGAAGCACAAAAAAGACAGGGCTTTTAGACCCTGTCTTTTTTGTGCTTCCTTGGTTTACGTAAACAATATTAGTTGTTTAAAGGAAATGGTCTATGTTGAAATCCATCATAAACCGGTGACATACTGAAGTAATTGGGGTCAAATACCGGTTGGCCGGTGGCATCCATTAAAATAGTGCCGGATTGTCCAAGTGGCAGCATGCTTTCAATCCGTACCGGGCCCTTGGGCCCCATCTCAACGCAATGGGCATAGGTTGAACGGGAAGAAGTCGGCAGGGCGTGAAGAGGTCCTATCATTTCATGTGTATATGTGATCTGGCCTCGCTTGGTAGTTCCCCATGGTTGTGTACCTAGTGTAAGCAAGGTTTTGTCCAAGGCAGCAATGATAATGTCATTGGCGGTTTGAGGAGCGTTTTCATCAGTCTTATTTGTGAACCAGTTGTAATAATTGGTTATGCTCGTCGGATAACCGGGGAGGCCGTGGAGCATAACATTGAAAAGTACGACATTTTTTTGATCTGTACCAAGTTCGTCATTAAAGGTCATCTTTAAGACTTCATTGATCCACTGGTTCATGAGTATCCAGGCATCGGCGCGATCAGCACCAAAAGCCCAGTTCTCTTTTCCGCCGTCAACGAAATGGCCATCCCAATTTGCAAGCAATGCCAGAGCTCTATTCCGGGAGGCTGAGGGAGCTGATTGGACTGCGGCAATGAAATCATTTTTTACAAATTTCCAGGGATTGCCACCGTCTCCATAGGTGTCTTGGTTTGAAGCCAGAAATTCTTTGCTGATTGAATCGGTAGTGGCGATATAAATTGCCAAATCTCTGATATCTTCAAAGGTCAGGTTGTCGTGACTGGCGAGATAATCATCGAGCACATGGGCACGATGAAAAGGTCCAAAATAGTATGAAGGATTATTGGGTGCATTTGCATAGGCATGACTGGCTCGATTGTTCCAGCCGCCAAAATAACCTTTGGCGGCATTGCAAGCTGTGGCCAGAGGTTTAAGTGCAACCGGTTCAGGCCACTCGGCGCTTCCATCTCCCATCTGGGGAAATCTGGGATCAGCTCCCGCTGCCCGGACGGGATCAAACCCGGACATCCAGTAAGCAATATTGCCATCACAATCGGCATAGCAATAGTGCTGGGAGAGGGAAACTTTGCGAATGGCATTGCCAAACTGATCCATACTCTGCGCCCGCGCCAGATTAAGATAAGTTCCAACTATTTCAAACTCATGTCCCCAATGGGCATATTTCCAGGAGATTACAGGATGGGCATTTACAACTGGGCCATGAGGCGTTCTGAATACCGGTAATTGAATGTCGGCCTGGCCCGCCACTTTAATGATTTCGACTCGGTGCAGGGTCATTGTCGACACATCGTCAAGAAAATAATCCAAAGTATGGGCGTGGCCGACCTGCATAGACCAGGCATGATGAGGAGTGCGGCCGATGACTATTGCGGGCATACCGGGAATTGTCATTCCGGAAATATTTAAGCCGGCAGCCTTAATAGAACCTTCAGTTACAATAGAAGGGACTGAAAACTTAAAAGCGTGATCCATTTGTGGCCCGGAATATATTATGGGATTTCCGGAAGCGGTTTTATCCCCGGAAAGAACCCAAGCATAGCTTCCCATCTTTACGTAGGCGTTTATTTCTTTAAGGTTTGCGACAATTTCTTCCCGGGTCTCTTTCATCTCTGCGGCAATTTTTTTGAAGTCATGGGAAGTTTGAATATTTTTTAACTGGGGTTGAATTGTTGCGGTTGCTTTAGTAGATTTTGTCGGTTGTAAAGAATTTTTTGGCAAAGTTGAAGCCATCATGGTCTCATCCGCGATATATGTAACGGCATCAGGATCATCCGTCCACCTGAGATCCTGAAACATCATCTGAAAATCAGCGGGGAATCTTGCCGCTAATCCCTGGTAGAGAGCGAAATTGTCTAATTGACCCTGACCTGTTGCTTCGCAATCGAAGAACCTTAACATATTAGTCGCCCAGGCCAGCACATCAACATAACTCCAATCTTCAGGAACAAAGTCTATTCCCAATGATGCGCCTACCGCTTTAAATTCAAAGGGGAGCAAACTCCGATCTTTTTTAACATCGGCTATGCGCCGATTAAAACCAGCTACGTATCCGTTGATGGTATCTTTGGATTCCTGATCCAGAGCCGCAAATCCATCCTG
>JAYEMC010000286.1:0-2495 GCA_034717935.1 Pseudomonadota bacterium
CGGATAGCACTCTTTCCAAGGTTCTTGATACGGCAAAAAAGATTCAAGATAAAATTGATGCTCTTGCCATACCGCATGAATCCTCCCTGGTGGCAGACCATGTCACGTTTAGTATCGGGGTAGCTACTATGATTCCCGAAGATGATAAGCATCCGCGAGATTTAATTGAAGCGGCGGATGCAAAACTGTATGAAGCAAAATCTTCGGGAAGACATTGTATCTGTTTTTAATCCATCTGTTGTCGGGCTTGGGCAACAATTTGTTGATAGTCAGGTTTACTAAATCCCAATCTCTGTAAGGTCTCATCCAGTGGGATGCCGTTTAAATCGAACCCTTTCTCGGTGTAGACGGTGTCAGTCAGAATTTCGTACTGCTGCCGACGATGGTCTTGCAGGTTTTGCAGGAGTTCGGCGTCATCTTGTCCGTTTATTTTAATCTCGGTATTCTCTTTTAAATAATTGATATAGTACTCCCGGCGTGAGGTGAATTCATCGGTAAAAACCGGGGCCATAGCTCTAAGTGGGATCCGGTCGTGAGCTCTCGTACCAAAACCCTGGCGCAGGTTGATAAGTTTGTGTAGGAGGTAGCAACGTTCGGATTCAGTCAAAAGGTCTTCAAGCGTTTTTTCGGTTCCCAGGGTAGAGTTGACGAGCTCAAGATAGCACTCAACCGTGGGCAGATTTTTGGCCGGATCAGCCGTTTTGGCGGCGTCCGGGTGGCGGACATCAATCCACGGCAGTTTGCAGAGGCCGGCGATATTAAACCAGGTGCGAAAGAGCGGGAACCATTTCAAAGCTGATGCTTTCTGGGCAAAACTCGGCATCTCGTTTTTGATCTGATCCAGGGCAATGAGCCACGATTCATCGTGCTGTGGACCTTTTAACGCAAAGCCGTAACCACCTTGTTGGGCCAGGGACTCTTTGGTAATATACATTGAGAACTCTAAACCTTTGCTCTCCATACCGAAAAGTTCCAACTCCCGCATGATCTTCTCTTTGTCATTGCCGTTACGGGCCGCGGCCCGTTCACTGATCCAGCTTTTCATATGTCTGATGCCACGGCCGATTTCTCTGGTAAAACCTTCTTTGCTGGCGGCCATCTTGTGGAGCAGGGCAAAAATAGTCTCTTTATCATCCCATTTGAGCTCAATCCCGTCGGTATCATCTTTGGTTAGATGGCCCTCTTGGTAGGCTTCGATGAGAAAAGCGATAACCACGCCGGTGCTGATTGTATCCATGGCGTACTCATCACAATACCAGGCATACTCCATGATTGCCGGGATTTCGAAGATGCCTAAGTTGGTGATTGCGGCAGCGGTCTCATACTCGGGGCCGTCAACCGGTACGGTGCGGCCGGCGTGCGGGCCGGTGGTCAGGGTGTGTGCTTCACAGCCCTTGGTGCAGGAGAGCGTACAGCCGGCAAAACAGCCGTCCGGATGTTTTTGGTCAAAGACTTTCTCTTCAAAAATTTTACCTGAAACCATTTTTTGCCGCTCGTCACGGCCAAATTTATAGTTGTTGACTGGTAGAATGTCATGGTCATTCATCATGTCGAGCAGGCTCGTGGTGCCTTGTTGGGCAAGACGTAACTCGTTGGGATCAACGTCACGTATAACTTTACGTAAATTGGTGCCTGCAGTGCGCAAGCGTTTTTTGTCGGCGGCCTGGTTGAAATTGGCTCCGCCAAGATTACTTTTGACGACAATTCCCCACAAACCTTTGTCCCTCATTATGGTTCCCATGCCGCCCCGGCCTGCCTGTTTGGCCCGGCAACGTTGTCGCTTCGGATCGTAATAGACGCTGTTGACGCAGCCGAAAAAGGTGTTTTTGCTACCGATTCCGGCATTAACAAAGGCGATTGAATTAGGTTTGCTCTCACCGCGCCACTCCTCGACCAAGTTTTCCGCTTCAAGTAGGGAGCTGTCAGTTTTCGGAGCTCTTTGGAGGCTTATCGTACCTTTCTCGTCATCGATGAAAATGATGATATCACTAGTCGATTTTCCGGTTACGGTGATGGCGTCGAAACCTGCATTTTTAACCAGTGGGAAGAAGTAGCCGCCGACGTTGGAGTCACTAAAAGTTCCGGTCAATGGTGAGATAGAACCTATAATGAATTTTCCGGTTCCGGCAAAACTGCTCTCTCCGCAAAAAGGGCCTCCGGCAAACGCCAGGACGTTCTCCTGGCTGTCATAACGGGTTGCGGCTGTGGTCTTATCGTAGACCAGCTTTAAACAGTAGCCCCGACCTCCGACAAACATCTCTCTGGTTGTTTGCGGAATCTCGGTGACGGTCATAGTTTTATCACTCAGGTTGACTTCCAGAACGCGGTCGGTATAGCCTTTGTCGATCTTGGCTTTTTGGTAATTGATAGAAGCAATGGTCATTTTTTTCATTCCTTAAAAGTTATGTGAGGTATGCAAATGTTCGGGCAGTGCCTGATAGCACGACTTTTGAATTATGTCTATATTTGATTTTTTATGATTTTTTATGATTTTT
>JAYEMC010000287.1:0-2487 GCA_034717935.1 Pseudomonadota bacterium
TCCTCGATTGCTGCGTTAGGCTCAAATTTTAATCCTCGGAATACTTAATGTATGCCTGCGGTTAAAATCTGAGCCCGCCTTGCACTCAAGAAAATTGTCAGGTTTTAGGTCAGGCACTATTTATCAAAAAAAACCCCTTTAGTAAAAATTTCGAGAAACATCTCCCCCAAACTCTCGGCCGAAATTGCGCCATCTTGCTGAAACCATTTACAGGTATAGTGAACCATGCCAAAAAAAGCGTAAGCGGCAACCGCCGGAGGTATCGGTTTCATAATTCCGGCATCTTGTAACTGAGCAAAAATTCCCGTCAGAGCCCGGTAGTAACGGCGCTCTTTTTCGATCACCTGACTCCTGCAAGGCTCACTAAGTTTATCGATATCATTAATCAGCAAAACCAGACGATCGCGATCTCCCGCATAAAAGCCACTGTAAAAAAGCATAAATTGCCTGAGTTTTTCGGAAGGATTATCTTCCCGGGCACAAATTTTTTCAATCTCCTGAAGGGCTGCAGTAATATATTCATCAAGGAGCTGAAACAAGAGATCTTCTTTACTTTTGAAATAGTGGTAGAGAGACCCCTTCTGTAGCCCCATAGCCTGGGCCAGATCATGAATTGAAGTACCATGATAACCCTTTTCAGCAAAAAGGGCTGCAGCTGTATCAAAAAGCCGCTCCTGTTTATGAATAAATTTTTCCGTCATAAAAATACCGAACGATTGTTGGACGACCCGCACTATTTAACCACCTTAAAAGAGGCGGCTTTGCCTGCTTGACTTACTCTATCAGTTGGGTTAAATTATTGTATTGCTTTGTAGATGCATAAGCAAAATACATCTGCCTGACAAATGAACAGCTGCAAAAGGCTGCCCGAGAGGATTTTGATGCTAACTGACGAACTACTGGCTGAAATTTTGATCAAAAACGGGCTGCTTTCTAAAAAAGGGTTACGTAATGCCCGTGAACGGCAAAATAATGTCGAGGATGAAGGGCTTGAAAAAAGCCTCCTTTTTCTGGGCCTGACCGATTACGCCAAACTGGGCAAGGCTTATGCTTTATATTATGAACTGCCCTATTATCCGGTTTTTCATCAAGGCCTAAACGACAATGAAAAAAAGAGAGGCTTTAGCGATATAGCACAACAGCTTTTAAGCCTGCCGGTTAATACTGACGAAGAACTGTTTACAATAGTTAGCTGCCAACCCGATTGTGAAACCTGTAAAAGCCAAATAAGACAATTCGCAAAAGGGGCTAAAATTGATTGGCAGATTGCCTCTCGCATCGAGATAAATGATGCGATCAGCCGCTACTATTTGAAAAAGGAGGTCAAACGGGAAAAAAGTGAAATTAAACTCCCATTTGACTTTAAAATTATTGATTATAAGATTAACGGAGAAGAAGGTAAAGCTAAATCAGCCGGCGGCCAAAAGTTTTCGCTTGAAAATCGGCCCCACTCTGCGGGCAAAAGGGTTATCTTGATTGAGCCCGACCACAAAATTCGCAATGCCATCAGCACCCTACTATCACATGAAGGGTACCTGGTTGCGGCGGTGATCGATAAAGAGGAAGCGATCAAGGAACTTTTGCAAGAGGATGCCGTATATATCTTGAAAAGACGGGTTTTCCACGCCCAAACCAGACACCTTGAAGCAGCCCTCAAAGAACATAAACGCACTGCCGAGATCCGTTATTTCGGCCGCCTCGGCGGCATTATGCTCGGCGAAGAGCTCTCCCCGGAAGAGCTCTTCCGAAACTACCTAGCGACCGTCAAACTTCTTTTTAACGCCTTAACCAGAGACAACCTGGAAATCACCAGAAACTGTCACCTGACCGCCCATTATGCCCGGCTTATGGCAACATCATTAGGCCTTAAACGAAAAAGCCAGGAGGCCCTGCTCCTGGCCATCTATTTAAAGGAGATCAGCCTCTACGATGGTCGCGACGACGAAAATGGGGAAAACAATATCTTGTCACTCATTCCGGTACTTCCTTATGAAAAATCTGCGGCCCTCCTGAAAGAGATCGAAGACAGTTTCGGGCTGTCGAAAATCATCACCCAGATCAATCAGCCGGTCGCCCAGGCCTCGCTCGAAGCCAGAATTATGACCCTGCTTCTCTGGTTCATTAATGGACTTGGAGGAGCAACGGATACGGCAAAAGAGATTACTGCGGATCAGTTTCGCCAACACCTCAATCAAGAACCCGAAGGTTTGATCGATCGTCAACTGGCCGAAGAGTTACTCCTGATCATCAGCCATGAACAACACTTGGCGGGCCTAACAAAAAATAGTGGTACAATTCTGGTTATCGATCCCTCTTTTGAACGCGATCAGGGGGATTTGTACGCCCGCCTGATCAAGGAAAACTATGAAGTCAACTTTGTCCTGACCGCCGATCAAGCCCGGATTCATCTGGAACAACAGCAGATCATTCTGATCATAAGTGAGTTAGCTCATGAAAATTACGACGGCATAGCCTTCTGTGAATCCG
>JAYEMC010000288.1:0-2478 GCA_034717935.1 Pseudomonadota bacterium
AACTAACGACCCTCGGAGCCTGTCCGATAATGTCTTTTTTCCCCAGCTCGGCGTTATTTTTTGAAAATAATGCTCGAAATACTAGGTGTATGTCTGCGCTTATTGTCAAAAAATGCCTTGATCTGAAAAAAAAATCCTATTCTCGGACAGGCTCCTTGAAGACAAAAAGTATCTCGTTATCACGAATCATATGGAGTTCGCGGCGAACGACTAGTTCCTGGTAACGGGAATCACTCTGCAACAGACGAATTTTATCGCCTAAGTGCTGGTTTTCAACCTTAAGCTCCAGGTTGTGTTCACCAAGACGATTAATTTCACTCTCAACCGTTCTTAAAGCCCGGGATCCTCGACTGCCAAACCAGATAAGCCAGGCAAAATATAAAATAACAACCAGCAACAGCCCTGAAATCATATGCTTCATCGAGACACCTGAAAAAGGATGTTGACGGTTCCCCATTGCTCCTGCTGCGGGAGCTCGGACGCAAGGATGGAAAAACGCCACTGCTGTAAATATCGCTCGGCCACATTGACAAGTTCAAGGTCGCCAATCTTAACTATTTCGACACGGCTAACGCTGCCATCGGGACGCACCCAAAAACGAAAACCGACAGTAACATCTTTGGCCAGAGAGACCTTCGGCAATGCCGGCCGAAAGAGGACTTGCCGACTCCTGGCCACTGGTCCGCTTAAACCAAAATTGGGGACAATAGATTTTTTTACAGGATTTTCGATCTTGAGCAGTGATTTCCGGCCGGAAGACGAGAGCAGCCCTTCGACCAGAGAGCCGGATGTAGAAGCGGTTTTTTGCAAAACCCCACCAAGACGCCGCCCTCGCAACCTACCAGCCGGTTGCTTACCCAAACGCCCGAGAAGTTCTTGCGAACGGACGAATGAGACCGTTTCCGGCAAAGGAAGCGCTTTAAGAGTTGATTTACTCGTTGGCGACAATTCCGGTAACTTAATCGGGATCGACAGTGACAGCGGTGCATCACCAAGAGCGGTAAGCTCTTTCAGGCGGAGATCAATCAAGGCTGAAACATGCTCATCAGCCGGCAAAGATGAAGGCTTTTCAGCCGGAGGAGGCTTAGGCTTTTCCGGTTCAGGTCTGACTTCCGGATCAACCAGAGAGACCTCAATCTCAGTCTCCTCCAGCAACCCTAAACGATTTATGTGAATATTGAAGAGCCTGGTCAAATCCGGCAAGGCCACAATCAAAGCAGCGTGCAACAGGATGGAAATGACCAGAAAGTAAATCAGGACAACCGGCCTATAGCGTGGTGTAGACAGCAACGTCACCTCTTATTATTAGTCGTCAGTGGTCGCTCTTCCCGGCGAAACCGGAGCTTACTCTTCGTTGGGTTGTGTCGCAATTGCCAATTTATTCAAACCGGCACTCTTGGCGGCATCCATAACCTTGACCACAAGACCGTGATAGACCTTTTTATCAGCTTCGATCACGACCAGAGCCTCGTCTCCGTGCTCTTTTCCCACCGTCTTAAATTTTTCCCGCAACTGATCAAGAGAAAGTTTTTTTCCTCCCAAAAAAATTCGACCACCGGGCTCAACGGCGACCCGCAATGTGGTCTTCTTCTTTTTCACCTGTTCAGCTGAGGCTTTCGGCAGATCAATCTTAATCCCGGGATTGACCGAAAGACTGGTAGAGAGCATAAAGAAGATCAGCAAAAGAAAAACGACGTCGACCAGCGGGGTCATATCGAGCTGCACATCATCCCGACTACGAGTTTGAAAACGCATAGGCTGCTACCGTCACCCCTTTTCCTGATCAATAAGATCAAGAATCTCGATTGAAGCTCGCTCCATGCGCAAAATTCGCTTATCTACTCGAGAACGCAGAAACTTGTAAAAAACAAAGGCGGGAATCGCCACAGTCAAACCGGCTGCCGTCGTGATCAAAGCCTCAGAGATGCCGCCGGCCAACATCTGGGGATTACCGATACCGGCATTCGAGATAACTGTAAATGCCTTGATCATTCCGGTCACCGTACCGAGAAGACCGAGCAGAGGAGCAATTCCGGCAATAGTCCCGAGAATGGTCAGAAAACGCTCAAGTGTCGCCGCTTCGAGACGACCAACATCTTCAATCGCCTCTTTGACCTGCTGACGCGATTTATTATGACGCGAGATACCGGCCATCAAAACCCGGGCAATCGAGGAATTATTGAGACGACACTGAGTTAAGGCATCTTCCATCCGTTGTTGGCGAACCAGGTCACTAACCTCAATAATAAACTTATCCGGAATAATCCGGCTCCGGCGCAAAGCAAAAAGCCGCTCAAAAAAGATTGCCAGAGTAAGAACCGAACAGAACATAATCGGGTACATCAGATACCCGCCCTTCATAACAAACTGATACATCAATCAACCTCATTCAGTAAAAAAAACAGTGTAATACAATAAACAATTCATTCCAATCATCACTCAATACTATCTTGCTCCCTCATTTTCGGCAACAAGTTT
>JAYEMC010000289.1:0-12178 GCA_034717935.1 Pseudomonadota bacterium
CCAATCTATACCAGTGGTCGGCGTTTTCATAATCAGCGCCTAAAAGTGCCGCCAGAAATGCGAGATGTGCGGTTTCCGGCTGCCGGCGCAGCTCCCAGGAGATGCGGGCTTGTGCCAGAGCGCCGTTGCCGTCACCGGCGGCCAGTAATCGTTGGCTTGTAGTATAAGCTCCGGCGGCGGCGTTGGTTATCTCTTGCAGACTACTGAGTTCACATTGGCAGCGACTGCAGTGGTCAAGGGTTGCTAAACTGGTTTCAGTTTGTAATTTCCTGCAGGCCGGGCATGATATCTCCCACATGATTGGGGTGTTCTCCTTAATTTTAAATGAATTTATAAAAAGTTGTGGGATGGCTGCGACGCCATCAATCTTCGAGATAAAAGAGCAGGTCGGAAAGGGATTCGCAACTCTGCTCAAGTTTTTGCCAATTCCGGCTACTGAGCGCTTCGCGGCAGGTTTCGAGGAGATTCTTAATCTCCAGAGCATCATCTTCATCGACTTGCGCGGTCAATTTTTCAGCCCGGCGGCGAAGATCACGGGCGCGGCTGATTACGGTTTTATGCGAATCGTCGCCGGGTTCAGTTTCCGCCGGGTTTTCTCCCTGAGGCAGCCCATCAAACTCTAATCCTGGAGTCTGTCCATCGAAAAAGTCCGCTAATTTTTCCAAAGAGTTAACCGGGTCGAGATTTTGTCCGCTATTATTGGTTTCCATGCGGACAGTTTTCGAAAGGTTGCTGCATTTCTCCGTCGCCGTGACTTCGAGAATGCCGTTTAAATCAAGTTTTAGATTGAGCGTTATCGGGTTTCCCTCGGGAACCTGACTGAGCCCTTCGACGAGGAAATTACCCACCGGGATATTGTTTTCCGCACGTGGATTTTCACCTTGATAGATTTCGACACTGACTGCGTTTTGATTGTCATACATAGTATGGAAGACTTCACTTTTTTGGGTTGGTAACGGGGTGTTACGTTTTATGATCGGAACAAAGAGGCCGGTCTGTAATGAACCCTGAAATTCGTTGGCCGCACTGGTGCCGAAGGTGTAGGGGGTAATGTCAACTAAAATGGCGTCGCTTTTGTGACCGCTGATAATTCCGCCCTGAATTGCAGCGCCCATGGCGACGATGAGATCGGGATTGATCTCATGGTGTACCGGAACTCCGAAAGTCTCTTCGAGCATGGTTCTGATTAAGGGGGTGCGTGAGCTGCCGCCGACCAGCATAATCTGGTTCAGAGCTCCGGACAAAAGGTCGGCATCCCGCAGACAGGCGTGGATGCAGTCGACGGTTTTACTGAGCAACGGGAAGATCATGGCTTCGTAATCACTGCGGGCGATCTCTATTTCAAGGTGATGTTTGTCGTCAATATACTCTTCCTTAACAGTTGTAAAGGGTTGGCTGGAGAGTTCGATTTTAGCTTTCTCAAGGGCTTGCCATAAACGATTTTTAGTGCGGCTGTTTTCGCGCAGATCGACATTGTGCAGGTTTTGAAAATGGTCGGCTACGTGGTTGATCAGGAGCTCGTCAAAATCATCGCCTCCGAGATGGGTGTCGCCGTGGCTGGCTTTAACTTCAACAATCTCATCTTCGATTACGACCAGGGAGACGTCAAATGTGCCGCCGCCAAGATCGTAAACTAAAATATTTTGGTTTTCCTGATGCGTAACATCGTAAGCCAGAGCTGCAGCAGTCGGTTCATTGATGATTCGCTTAACCGTTAAACCTGCGAGCTCACCGGCCATTTTGGTGGCGTTGCGCTGGTGGTCATCAAAATATGCGGGTACGGTGATAACGGTTTCATCAATTTCCTGACCCAGAAATTCTTCGGCGGCTTTTTTTAATTGACGCAAGATTATAGCCGAGATCTCCTCCGGGCTGAATTGGCGGCCGCCCATTAAAACCGCAGTTTTTTCTCCCATAAGTCGTTTGATTGAGAGAATGGTTGATTCCGGACGCAACGCCATCTGGTTTTTTGCGCTCCGGCCGACCAGAAGTTCACCTTGATCGTCAAGGCCGACACAGGAGGGCATAAATTGCTCCCCATTGATCGGGATGATCCGGGGTTGGTTGTCTACGATCAGCGCCACTTCGGAGTTGGTGGTGCCCAGGTCTATGCCGATAATATTTTTCATCTTTAATTCCTTTAAGTTTTTTGTAACTATTCAGTTAACCCGTGAATTCTGGGGACACAATCCCGATTTCCTTCGGAGAATCAGGTTATGTCCCCAGAATTCACTGAAATTCATCAAAATTATAAGCTTTTCTACTTACGCTGAATAGTTACAGTTTTTTTTATGAATCGTGGCCCCGGTTGACGATAACTTCTGCTAATTTCAAAGTCTGATCATTGAAACTGTAGCCTGCGGATAGCTCTTGGACAACCTCGTCGGCGGCGATTTCGGGGCGGCTGACAACCTCAACTGCGGTCATGGTGGCCGGGTCAAACTTCTCTCCCCGGCAAATCCGGCGGCGGACGCCCGCTTTTTCGAGGAGGGCCAAAAAATGGTTTTCGAGAATTTCAAAACCTTTGGCGAGCTGGTTTCGCTGTTCTTCTAACTCGGCAAAATGGTGTTGTCGCTGCCAGAAAGATTTTTTGGGCCGCTCTTGTTCAAGATGTTCATGGAGGCGCAAAAAACGTTCGTAGATATCGACCAGAGGGAGAAAAAGCTGACGCCTGTTCTCTTGTTCGGTCAGATTGCGCGTGTTATCGTGTTGGTCGAGACGCCGGTTGATCTTCTGCATAAGCCCGGAAAAATCTTCCAGGGTTTCGGCGAAACGGGTGGTTGAGTCGTGGTTGCGATGGAAACTTTTACGAAATTCATGGCGCAGAGCGCAGAGTTCGCGGTAGAACGAGTAGAGGTCGGTAGTTTCATTCTCAGTGGTTGACTCAGGAGTGCTTTCCGCCAGCCCTTTTTCCGGCAGCCGGTTGAGCCAGGTGCGAAAATTCTCTTCAATCCGGCGCTTTCGGAGTTGAGCTTGAGTTGGTTCAGAAGAGATTGTTGCGTCCAAATTTTCACCTTCAGAGGTTTTATTGTCTATGTCGGGTGGCGTTAACGGTTTTTCATACATTGTTTCATGAACTCCCGCATGACTGGTAGTGACGGTGGTTGGCGAAGTCCGGTCAGGGTTTGGGGCTGACGCAGGGTGTCGATCGGGCTGACAGCTCCCGGATCAGTATCCATAAGCTGATAGTTAAAGCGTCTCTCCTGGTTTTTAACAAGTTCGTAGGCATCATTTATTTCACGAAAATGTTCCGGGAAATGTTCCGGGGGGAACTCTTTGATCTTGTCAAGATAGGCGCGTCGCGCCTGCTCGTCATTGCAATCTGTGACAAGCTTAAGTATTTCATAAGGGTTGTGCATTCTTTACCTCAAGTTGTTTCCTGATGGTTTATTACTTCCGGGTTCGTCGCCGGGGCCAGTTTTTAGGTGGTTTGCTGGCTCCCGGCGGCAGCCTTTCGGCTACAGAGTCGAAAAGGTCATCAAACACTTCGTTGTCAAACTCATCATCATCATCATCGTTGCCATACAAATCCTCAAACTCGGTGAAGTCTTGATGCCAGTTAATTAATCGTTCAAAGTGTTCGATTAACTCTACAGCCTGCTGGGAGATTTTGTGATCTCCTGCCGTTTTGGCATGTTCAATCAGATCCTCTAGTTGCTTCATCTGTTTATGTGTCGGGATGGAACTCCTTTTTTCCATCTCCAGAGAGAGCAGGGCGAATTTAATCTCAAGATCGTTGGGAAATTTACGTTGACCTTGTCGGAGAAAGGCGAGGGCCAGTTTGTTGTTGTTGACCAGAGGGTTTTGGGCAAATTTGGCGACGGCCAGAGATTGCTGCGGGTCAGATATTTTTTTAGTAAGTTTTTTTAAAGCTTTATCAAGGCGTTTAAGCTCTTTTTTTATAAATATGTTATTTTCAACAACCTGGTCATTGTAGAGGATTATTTTTGTGAATGTAATCAGGCTGTCAAGGTCGCTGGTTCGACGAAATAGTTTGTCTGATTCAGCCTCGCTTCCTTTCAGATACTCTTTTGGGATATTGTGAATCCCGGCATAGAGGCGGAAAAAATAGAGTACTTCATTCGGGTTTAGACTATTGTCGGCTGTGAGAGCTGTTGCGAGTTTCTGTTTTCCCTCTTCGACTTGATCATGGAACAGTGCAAAAACGGCCCAGCGAGCCCGCAGCGTGGCCGGAGAGAGGGTTAAATTTTGTTCTTTGGCGACGCAAAAGGGCAGGGTCTCAGTCAGAAGTGCGCGGCATCGTTTCCGGTTGTCGGCCAGGGTTAGTTTCCAGGCATAACTAATACTGCCGATAAGGATATACTCTTTGATCTTGTTGTTGACAGGGTCAAGTCGGGCGGCCTGGTAGAGATATTTCAAACCTTTGGGAAAGGCTTTACGTTGCAGACAACGGACGCCGGCTTTAGTTAGTATCTCTTTGTTGTCGGGAAAGCTGCTGATGAGTTCATCCAGCAGGCGATTGGTTTTTGCTTTTGTTTTGTTTCCCTGGAGTTCGAAAAGTTCAAGTAGTTTCAACCTGATCTCAATGTTGTCGGGGTCGGTTTTGATGGCCCGGCGATAAAGAACTTCGGCCCGATGGGAATCAATCGGGGCCAGCTCAGGTTTATCCAGGTCGCCCAAAATGGCAGCCATCATTTTTTGCGGGGAGGAAAAAATATTCTGCTCAATTTCCTGGAGCTCGGCAAAAATGCCGGCTTGGTGAGCGTAGACGACCGCCGTGAAAGCGCAGGTTGCAGGTTGGATACGATTGCATATTTCAAGAAATGAGTCCCATAATTTAACCGCAATCTCTTCTCCTTCAACGCAAGTTTCCTCGTAAAGAGCCGAATTGCGAATATGGACGGCTTGTATTTGGAGCGGGTAGCGGGTTTTGGGAGAGAACAGCTTTTGCGCTAAAAACTGCATATAATTATGTTGTTGCTGATCCTCGTTGAGGGTGAAAGAGGAGTTATAGTAGAATCGTAAAAGCCGATTTTGCAGTGAGGAGCCGGTTTGATCAATGTTTAGCAAAAGCGGCTCAATTTTAGTGTATGAATCTCGGTAGCGGCCGGTATTCCAGAGAATTTCGGCTCTTGGTAGCAGTTTGGCGACCTTTTCACCGGCGGCCAAAAGAGAGGCTTTTCGCAGAAGCAGCTCTTTTTTGGCAAATTGTTTGCAGGTCTCAGTATCTTTGAGCAGGAAGAGATAGGCTTGAGCGAGCTCGGCCGGGGTCGATTTTGCGGGCAGTTTTTGAAAAGCGGTCAGGGATTTCTCATCATCGCCAAGATAGAAAGCGGTTATCCCTTTGATCAACAGCCTCCAGGGAGCCAGGTGGGAGTTTCGTTTGATGCCGTTGACCTCTTCGATGGCGGCGGCGTATTGTTTGTTGCAGATCAACTCAAAAGCGTTGCGAATAGCGAGTATGTTGGCAAAAAGCGGTTGTGTGACCGGCTCCTCCGCTTGAGGCTGGTCAAGGGTTGTTGCTGTCAGCAGAATATCGATGATGACATTTTTATCGCTATCCGTGAGCTCTCCACTTTCCCACTCCGCCATTTTGCCGACGGCGATTTTTTCGTGCCGAGGTGAAATTGCCCCATTTTGTAAAGCCAGTGAGAGTTCGATGATGTCGCTTGCGGAAGGATCTCCCAACTCTTCAATCTGTTTAAGAATAGTTGCCGCACGGGCCGTTTGACCTTTGTTAGAGAGCTCCTGGTAAAGTCCCAGCAGGGCTTTGATGAGCAACGGCTGATACTTCTCCGCTTCCCGACGGTTTAACTCTCTGGCAAATTTAATCGCCGGCCGGTAAGCAAAACTTTCAAGGCTGCTATGGAATTTATTTTCGAGTTCAGGAATTGAAAGTTGGGATTGCTTCGAAGCCTGACTTTTCTGTTTTTTGTTCTGTCGGCGCTGTTTTTTTGCCATTTTTTAACTCACTAAAGTTGCATTAAATATACGGGAACATCGCTTTGCCCACTTTTTAATTCCCGGCCAGACTTTTGTCAATGATTTCTCTTAAATCACGAGAGATTTGCGGCAGCGATAGCAGTTTTTCGAGTTCTTTGCGCATCAAGGCGCTGTAAGATGGGGAAAAACGGCGCCAGCGGCTGAATGAACCGGCCAGGCTGGCGGCGACCATGGGGTTGGTTTTGTCAAGGGTGGCGATTTCCCGACCTAAGAGTTGGTAGCCAAAACCATTCGCTTGATGAAAGGCGGATTGATTGGTGGCGGCAAACGTACCGAGCAGAGCTCGAACCCTATTTGGGGTGTTGCGGCTAAAATCTGGGTGGTGAGTCAGCTCTTCGACTCGCTGTGCCGTGTCGGCGTGGCGGGCCGTGGCCTGGAGGGCGAACCAGCGATCACGCAGGAGAGGGTCATTGTCGCCGCGCCGATAGAAATCGTTAAGTTCGGGCAGCTCTTTGGTTGGGTTGATCTCGATTAAGCCGGAAAGTGCGGCCAGGCGGTCGGTCAGGTTGTCGGCATTTAGATATTGTTGGCGGCAAAGTTCAAGAGCCGGGCCTTCAGAACCGAGAACGACAAGCCAGTCGAGGGCGATATTTTTTAAGCGACGCTGGGCCATTTCAGCCGGAGTCGGGCGATAGGAAGCGGAAGTTTTATATTGATTGTAGAGAGTTTCAAGTTCAGTTTGCCACTCTTGAGCCAGAGATTTTTTTAATGATTGTCGGGCCTGAAAAATTATCTGTGGGTCAATTTCGCCGGTTTGTTCACCGATATAGATCTCACTGGGCAGGATCAGGAGTTCTGCGGCGCCATCAGCTTCAGCTGCAGACCACTTTTTGCTGACCAGAGTGCCGAAAGTTTTGGTGAAAGTATGATCGAAGGTTCCAGTGGAAAGTTCATCAGCTTCACTTTTTTCGAGCGTTTTAGTGGGCTTTAAACTTTCCATCAGCTTGAAAATCTCGCTTAAGGCCAGTTTTTGGCCCGCTTCCCAGCGGCTGAAAGGGTCACGGTCGTGGGTCAAGAGAAAGGCTAATTCATCTTTGTCGTAGTTGCAGTTTATATGAACCGGGGCGGAAAAGCCGCGCAACAGAGAAACCACCGGCTTGTGGCCGTACCCTTGAAAGCGAAACTCCTCTTTTTGCTGTTTGATCTCAAGAACCCGGCCACCGGATGGGGTCGGGCTTGTTTCGTCGGCTAATCTTAGTTTCAGCTCCCGGCCTTCGGGATCGAGCAGGGCTATGGCCAGCGGCAGATGCAGGGGGAGTTTATCGGTCTGCCCCGGAGTTGGCGGACAATCCTGGATGATCGATAAAATAAATTCATTGGTTTGTGCCTGCCAGGTTTGCGTGATTGTCAGGTTCGGCGTTCCGGCCTGGTCGTACCAGCGGCGAAATTGTTCAAGATCAAAATCTCCGGCATCGCTCATGGCGCTAAGCAGATCTTCAATGGTTACGGCCTCGCCGTCATGGCGTTTAAAGTAGATCTGCATCCCCTTTTTGAACATCTTTTCGCCCAACAGGGTTTGCAACATGCGGATAATTTCAGCCCCTTTTTCGTAAACTGTGCAGGTATAGAAGTTGTTGATCTCGACATACTTTTTGGGTTGCACCGGATGGGCCAGAGGGCCTGCATCTTCAGGGAATTGAAAATTGCGCAAGCGCCGCACTTCGCGAATCCGGCGGCCGCCGCCGGGGTAGGCTTGAGCTCCGTACTCTTGGTCGCGAAAAACGGTCAGCCCCTCTTTCAGGCTTAACTGAAACCAGTCCCGGCAGGTGATCCGGTTGCCGGTCCAGTTATGCAGATATTCATGGGCGATGACCCCTTCAATAGCCTCATAATCGCTGTCGGTCGCACTTTCGGGTTGGGCTAAAACATACTTTGAGTTGAAAATATTAAGGCCCTTATTCTCCATCGCTCCGAAATTAAAGTCATCAACCGCAACTACCTGGTAGAGGTCGAGATCATATTCGCGACCATACTCCTCTTCATCCCAGCGCATCGATTTTTTCAAGGCGGCGATGGCATGTGCGCACTTGTCACGGTTCTGCTTTTCAACATGAAAGTGAATCTCAACTTTACGTCCGGAAGCCGTGATAAAGCTATCTTTTAAGGTTGTAAGCCGGCCGGCAACCAAGGCAAAAAGGTAGGCTGGTTTCTTGAAGGGATCCTGCCATACGGCAAAATGACGATTGTCGGGCAAGCTGCCTTGATCAATCAAATTACCATTGCTTAAGAGGACGGGAAACTCTTTTTGCGACGCTTCAATCGTGGTGGTAAAACAGGTCAGGATATCGGGCCGATCGGGGAAATAGGTGATCCGGCTGAAACCATGGGCTTCACACTGGGTACAAAACATCGATCCTGAGGCGTAAAGTCCCTCCAAACTGGTATTGCCTTTAGGGTTAAGCGCGGTAACGATTTCCAGCGTGAATTCAGCCGGGTTTTTTTCGAGAACTAAGCCTTCCGGGTCAACACTGTATTGATCGGCAGCCAAAAGCCGGCCGTCAAGGATCACCTTGATTAATTCCAACTGACGTCCATCAAGTCGTAAAGGCTGCTCCTTCGTGGTTGCTGCGGCCCGTTCCAGCCGCATCGTATTGGTAACCAGCGTTTGTTCCTGCTGCAAAGAAAAATGAAGATTGATCGATTTCACCAGGAACGTCGGTGGCTGGTAATCTTTAAGGTAGATAGTTTCAGATTGTGTGTTGTTCGTCATTGTCGTTACCTAATGGTGTTTATATTGTTTGCTTTGGATTAATTGACCGGATTATGGTTAGCTCTTAAATGTTGGTTGATGAGTAGTATTATGGCACTTTTTTTCGCTCCAGTAAAACCATAAAATTACAATTAAGGGAAGGACAAACATGTCCACTTTCTCTTTATTTTTAATTTTTTTGCTTCTAATATTGATTATGGTGTCTGAAAGTGATACCGTGGTGAGTATGAAAGCAAAACACAGCAATAACATTAACGGCAATTTTCTCCAGACCTACCAAGTCAAATGTCAAATTAAATGATATTGAGTCACTGGTCATGGCGCTTGGAGGCAAAGACAATGTCTAAGAGAGGTTTGTCAACGCCGGCGCTTTTTGAAATTACAAATGAATTAATCTTGATGTTTCTCTGTGGCCGGAAACTTCTTATTAAAACTATACACTGAATGACAGATAACTGCAAGGCTTGCCAGGGTTCACAATTGCATCATACCCGTTATAAGAAGAGTTGATTGTGTCCCCGGAATTTACTGAAAATCATCAATATATGGTGCTTTTCTACTCATGTTGAATAGTTGCAATTTTTTTATGGTTATGCTTTAGTTTTGTTGAACGGGAGCTCATGACCGTCGATGATGATAGCGATCGCTATATTGATGGTCAAATCGGTGATTAAAGAGAGTTTACGAGAGGCCAACAGATGAAAATTGTTGTAGCACCAAATGCTTTTAAGGGCTCATTGACGGCGACCGAGGCGGCGGTTGCCATGGAAACCGGGATTAAAAAGATCCTGCCTCGGGCCGAAGTGGTTCGGGTGCCGGTAGCCGACGGCGGCGATGGATTGGTTGATGTGGCCGTTGAGGCCTTAAATGGTGAAATTCGCAACTGTTTAGTTAGCGGACCACTTAAGGGCACAATAGAGGCAAATTACGCTTACGTGAAGTCGCTGAATCTGGTGACTGTGGAGATGGCGCTGGCCAGTGGACTTGCCCTTTTACCGCAAGAGTTACAAGATCCCACTCTGACCACCACCTATGGTACGGGTGAGCTGATTAAAGCGGGCCTGGCTCTGGGGGCGCAACAGATCAATGTTGGTATTGGCGGGAGTGCGACGACTGACGGTGGCATCGGTATGGCTCAGGCTTTGGGGGTGCTTTTTCTCGATAAAAACGGTCGGGAATTGCCGGGTGTTGGAGCATCCTTGGCATCTATTGCCAAAATTGATATTTCAGCTCTTGATTCCAGAATAAAGGCGACCGTTATTAAAGCCGTATGCGATGTTGAGAACCGACTCTATGGCCCGCAAGGCGCCGCGTTTGTCTACGGCCCGCAAAAGGGGGCAACGCCGAAACAAGTCTTAGAGCTTGATGATGGGCTTAAAAATCTGGCCCAACGCATAAAAATAGATTTAGGTGTCGATGTAGAAAATATGCCGGGAGCCGGGGCGGCGGGAGGATTAGGAGCCGGGCTCCATGCTTTCCTTGGGGCTCAACTGTGTCGGGGGATTGATCTGATTTTTGATCTGGTTGGTTTGCATGAAAAGCTTGCTGGTGCCGATCTGGTTCTCACCGGCGAAGGACAGATTGACTTTCAAACCCTATTCGGCAAAGCTCCCGGTGGCGTGGGTGTCGCCGCCAAGGCGCAGGGAATTCCCTGTTTTGCCCTGGCGGGTTCTATTGGCAAAGAACTCGGCGACCTGCATGAATCAGGTATCAATGCTGTTTTTAGTCTCTGTCCGGGCCCCATCTCTTTGGCGGAGTCAATGAAACTTTCCCGGGAAAATTTGACCCGAGTTACAGAACAAGCTCTACGAGCCTTTCTCGCCGGTCGCCAAGAAAAACCATAGGTTTTATTTCAGCGTTTGCCAGCCTCCGCCGAGGGCTTTATAGAGGCGTATGAGATTGGTGGTTACGGAGCCTTCACTCAATGTCAGCTGATCTTGTAAAAGCAGGAGTGAGCGTTGGGCGTCGAGAACATTGTTAAAATCGACCAGACCGACCTGGTATTGGTCTTGTGCGAGTTGGTCGGCCTTAAATGCCGCTGCCGTGGCCGCGAGCAGGGATTGATAGCGGCGCTGTTGGTTGGCGTAGGCCACGAGAACGTTTTCGATTTCGTACTGGGCATTCAAAACTGTCATTTCGTATTCAATCAAGGCCTGTTCCTGGAGGGCGGATTGAATTTCGATGTTCTGGCGGATGGCGTTGCCGTGAAAAATCTTCCATGAGATAGTCGGGCCGAAATCCCAGACGCGGTTGGCGGCGGTGAAAAAGTTTCCGGTCGAAAGTGATTCAAGGCCGATACTGCCATTTAGTCTGAACCGTGGATAAAGTTCGGCTGTCGCCACGCCAACGCGAGCGGTCTGGGCGGCCAGTTGACGTTCGGCCCGGCGGATATCGGGCCGCCGCCGCAAAGCTTCAGCCGGAACTCCGATAGCCAGTTTCACAGGTGGTGCCGGAATCGGTTTTCTTGCGGCTAATTCAGTATGGACGGTACCGGGCGCCTGGCCGAGCAATACCGCCAAGCGATTTTTGGCGGCTTCCAGTTGGGTTTGAATAACCGGAATTTGGGATCGGGTTCGTTCCAGGCTATAGAGAGATTGCTGTACGGCCAGTTCATCAATGATACCGGCCTGAAAGCGTGAATCGTTTAAGTCGTAGGTCTCTTGTTGAGCTTTAAGATTTGCCTCAATAACGGTCAAACCGTTTTGGAATGTGCGTACATCAATATAGTTTAAGGCCACTTCAGCCAGCAGAGTTACAAGCACGTCATGTAAATTTTCCTGAGCGGCTTCAACTTCCGCGGTCTCGACTTCCACTGCCCGCCGGATACCGCCGAAAACATCGAGTTCCCAACTTGCATCAAACTCGGCGGTATAAAGTTCATCCTCTCTCCCTTTGCGATCACGATGTTTGTCGGCGGCAGCGCCACCATCCAGAGTTGGAAAGAAATAGGAGCGGCTCACCCCCCGGCGGGCTCGGGCTTCGCGAATCCGGGCGCGGGCCGCTCGTAAATCCAGGTTGCCACTGACGGCTCGTTCAGTCAGGCTGGTGAGTTCCGGATCATCGAGAACTTTCCACCAGCAAGCCATAGTCCCGGCTTCCGGGAGCTTGGTGTTGAGGCCGCCTTTTAATTCGGTTGACCATTTTCCCGGAGCTTTGGGTTGCTCCGGAGTATAGTCCGGGCCGACAGCGGCGCAGCCGCCTAAGGCTAAAACCGCGACGATTAGCAACAGGATGATTGCTGCATACCTACAGGTTTGTTGATGGAAAAAAATTGCGTTCATGGTTATCTCTTTTGTAACTACTCAGGTTTTGTTTTCAAATTATCTCGGTGTGGGGACAGAATTCAATTCTGTCCCCGGTAATGGAGAGCGAAGCGGCGTTCGCCGCTATTTGCTGTAGCTTTATAGACGCTAGCCGAATATTTATATCTAACTCTTTCGCCCCTTCCGCCAGGCGTGACCTTTTTCGCGGCCAGCTTGAAATATGTAATAAAGTGCCGGAACC
>JAYEMC010000290.1:0-2459 GCA_034717935.1 Pseudomonadota bacterium
CCGAGTTACGCTCGTCAATTAAGAGAAGTGTTTTAAGAGGACGGGTTAAAACTAATGAGCGTGAAATTATCAATCAGTTTTACGCCATCAAACTTCGGCCTGTAGTCATTGAAGATATCATCGCTAATCTTAAAAGCTATGTTGATATGGGGCGCAATCTAGAGAAGATGATTACCCGGGTTGAAGCCCGTTACCAAACCCGTTTGCGTAATCTGCGTACCATTTGTAAAGAGTGTGTTAGTAATGAGGAGAAGCGTCTAGCTTTTGCACAAAAAAACGGACTTGATGATGACGGTTTTGACGATCTCTGGTTTCGAGTCGATAATCTGAGTGTCAAACTGAAAACCATAAGTGATGAAACCGGTTTGAGCCTCTCCGATTTAAAACGGGTTGACCAGCAGATTTCAGTTGGTGAGCGCAAGGCTGAAAATGCTAAAAATCAGCTTATTAAGGCAAATCTGCGGCTGGTCGTTAGTATTGCCAAAAAATATACCAATCGCGGACTTCAGTTTCTTGATTTGATTCAGGAAGGTAATATCGGCCTCATGAAAGCGGTCGATAAATTCGAATATCAACGTGGTTATAAGTTTAGCACCTACGCGACCTGGTGGATTCGTCAGGCGATAACTCGGGCGATTGCTGATCAGGCACGTACTATTCGGATTCCGGTTCATATGATTGAGACGATCAATAAACTGATTCGGACATCAAGGGTGCTCTTGCAGGAGTTGGGGCGTGAACCGACCCCGGAAGAGATAGCCGAGCGGATGGATATTGCTCTCGATAAGGTGAAAAAGGTTTTGAAAATCGCCAAGGAGCCGATTTCGTTAGAGACCCCGATTGGTGAGGAGGAGGATAGTCATTTAGGTGACTTTATTGAGGATAAGAAGGCGGTTAATCCGCTTGATTCAGTGGTTAGGGGCGATCTGGCAAGTCAGACCCAACATGTTCTGGGGAGTCTGACAAATCGCGAAGAGAAGGTTTTGCGGTTGCGTTTCGGGATTGGTGAGCGTTGTGATCACACCCTGGAAGAGGTGGGTCAGGATTTTGATGTTACCCGGGAACGTATTCGTCAGATTGAGGCCAAAGCTTTGCGTAAATTACGTCACCCCAGTCGGAGTCGGAAGCTGCGGGGGTTTTTGGAATATTAGTAATAAACGGTTAGGGTTTATTTAGCCACGAAAGTACACGAAAAAAATCACGAAAAAAAGGCTGGACGCATAAAGCGCCCGGCCTTTTTTAGTTTATGTCTCAGCCTTTTTTTAAGGCCTGAATATTAGCTGCGTAATCGTCGGATTTGAAAACGGCTGAACCGGCAACAAAAATGTTGGCTCCAGCCGCTTCAGCGGCCGCTATGGTTTCAGTTTTGATGCCGCCATCAACCTCGATTAGCAGAGGTTCTTCCTGCTCTTGAGCAAATTCTCTGACTCTGGCGATTTTGTTGAGGGCTTCAGGAATCATGGCTTGGCCGCCAAATCCCGGGTTTACGGTCATGATGAGAACTAGATCAATTTCATTGATAACATCTTCAAGCATGACGGCCGGGGTTGCCGGGTTAAGCGATACGCCGACCTTGATATTGTGGGCTTTAACCATCTGGATCAAGCGGTGGAGGTGGGGTCCCGATTCCTGATGGACGGTGAGAATGTCAGCTCCGGCTTCGACAAAGTCATCAATGTAACGTTCCGGCTCCGAGATCATCAGGTGAACGTCAAAGAGTAACTTGCTGTGAGGACGCAGAGCTTTTACGACCGCAGGCCCGATCGTCAGGTTGGGAACAAAATGGCCGTCCATGACATCAATATGAATGAGGTCGGCTCCGGCTTTGTCAATAGCCCTGATCTCTTCTCCGAGGCAGCTGAAGTCGGCCGATAGAATAGATGGAGCAATCATACGCATAGCAGTACCCTCTAAGCTGTTCTGGTCATGATGGCGGCAAAGAAGCCATCCATGGTTGACGGTTTAATAAAACTGGTTTCGAGAAAACCTTCGGCGTTTATAATGGCCTGTAGCCGGTCAGGTTTGATCTCAGCTTTGGTCCTCTGGCGGAAATTAAGGTTTTCATCAAGAAAACGGTGAACTGTATCGTGGTTCTCTTCTCGACTGGTCGTGCAGGTTGCATAGATCAGTCGACCGCCAACCTTGAGATGTTTAGAACAATTTTGCAGGATTTGCAATTGAATTATGGCGAGTTGATGACTTTCTTCGGGCTTTTTTCGCCAGCGTAAGTCGGCTCGTCGACGGATGACCCCAAGTCCCGAACAGGGTGCATCGACCAGGATGGCATCATATAGTTGTGGTAGATCCTTTGGCAGAGGTTGGATTAGATCGACACAAACCGGCTTGATTGATGAAAGGCCGAGACGCTTGATTGTTTCCTTAACCCGTTTCAGGCGTTCAGGTTCCCGGTCAGCGGCAATAATTGTGCTCTTGTCACCACTAAGTTCGGCAATATGGGC
>JAYEMC010000291.1:0-2459 GCA_034717935.1 Pseudomonadota bacterium
AGAGACAGGGGGAAAGCATTGAACGGATTTTTGCAGAATACGTAAGACTGCTACATCGCTTTTGCGTCAAATACCCGAGGTAGGAGCCGTATGAGGTAATTCTTCACGTACGGATCTGTGCGGGGGGGGTGCCGGGCAACCGGCATTCCTACCGCGATCCGATTATTAGTGAATTTATTTGCAGATAATCAGTGGCTGTCCCCGTTTTCGCCTAAGTGGCTGTCCCCGTTTTCGAGAAAAAGCCCCAATCAAGAGATCTTGCAGCCGATCTTATTCCGCAACACCTGCCCTCGGCCGATATTGTCGCGATCACGGCCACAACCGTTTCCAATAAGACCCTGGCCGGAATTCTCTCCCACTGTTCTCCCTCGGCAACCAAATTGATCCTCGGCCCAAGTACGCCGCTCTCCCCGGCCTTGTTCGAGCTGGGCTTCGATTATATTGCCGGCACTGTTGTCAAAGATAAAGATCTTGCCCGTCAGGGAATCGAGAATGGCTTAGCCTTCAAGCATCTGCAGGGGGTAAAGCATGTTATCCTTAGTGCTAACAATTAGAAGCCCTTATTTGATGTATCCTCAGAATCTTCTTTAAATCTGGGACATCCACCGATTATTAGTGAATTTAGTTACACATATTCAGCGGCTGTCCGTTTTGTAAGTTTATCGAGCAGGGTAGGTGAATTCGGATATGTTTCGGCTATTGAGGCACCGCCAGACGAAAGGGGCGAAAACGGATAGGCTGGAGCTAAAGTCGGGCAAGCCTGTTCTCTACACTACCCCCCCCCCAAAAAAAAAATTAAAAAAAACGGGGAAATTTTTTGCTTCTATAAATTCCAGCCCAGATAAATAGCGGTTATGGCGGTAGTCATGACTAATAAATTAAGAGGCAGTCCGATTTTAAGGAAATCGGTAAAGCGGTAGTTACCGGGGCCGTAAACCATCAGGTTGGTTTGATAACCGATCGGCGTGGCAAAACTGGTTGAGGCGGCGACGGCGACGGCAATGGCAAAGGGTAAAGGTTCATAGCCTCCGTTCAGGGCTGCCGACCAAGTGATGGGAAACATCAGGGCTGCTGCCGCGTTATTAGTAATTACTTCGGTCATTATGGTTGTGGCTAAATAGATGGCGGCGAGAAGTCCCAAGGCACCCCAGCCGGAAACCAGATCCAGTAAATGGGCGGCAAGATATTGGGCTGCGCCACTTTTGGTCAGAGCCTGACTGATACCTAAAGCTGCGGCAATAACGATTAAAACATTAAGCTCGAGAGAGCGTCGGGCTTCAACCACGGAGACGGCTCGGCTTATAAGCAGCACCAGGACTGCAAGAGTTGCGGCCCGGAAAATATCCATAACTCCAAATGCGGCAAGCAGTACCATGGTAATCATGGCGCCAAAAGCGATCAGGCTCTTCTTGTTGTCGACAACCGGAAATTCAGAAATTTTGTTGATTAGATAAAAATCTCGAGATCCACTCCAGCGAGTTTTAAAATCCCCGCCTGCTAACAACAAAAGGGTGTCGCCGGGTTTTAAGGTGATGCCGCCGATACCGCGTCGAATACGTTCACCGTGCCGGCGAACCGCCAACACTGCCGCATCGTAACGGCTTCGAAAATTCCCCTCTTTAATAGTTTTATCCAGCATTGGCGATGAATGTGAAACCACCGCCTCAATAATTCCACTGTGGGAATCATGGTGAGGACTTAGCCAGTTTTCTTCTTCGATCGGAGCCAGGCCGGAGATTCGTCTGAGATGGGGGATGCCGTCGGGGATGCCGACAAAACAGAGTCGGTCGCCGGCAACTAAGATTTCATTCGGTTTAACCGGAGCCACAATGTTGTCTCCGCGAACGATTTCACTCAAATAGAGATGATTCAGGTGGCGCAGTCCGGCTTTAGTGATAGATTGGCCGATTATAGTGGCGTCTTCAAGCACCCGCATCTCAAAATGATAATCATGTTTATTATTGATGTCTTGCGACTTTTCCCGATCCGGCAGGATTAAATAACCAATCGTTAAAATGTAAGTCAGCCCCACAATTGCACATGGGACACCGACTTTCGCCAATTCAAAGAGTTCCAGTGAGCGGCCGCCGGCCTCTATCATCATACCGTTAACCAGCAAGTTGGTTGAGGTGCCGATCAGAGTGCAGACCCCACCTAAAATAGCGGCATAAGAGAGAGGGATAAGATATTTACTCGGCGGCAAGCGATGGCGGCGGGCCCACTCGGCAACCGCCGGGGCAAACATGGCGACGATCGGGGTGTTGTTGAGAAAGGCCGAAAGGAAACTGACCGGAATCATCATCCGCAACAAAGCCCGGCGTCTGAGCCCCTTGCCCCCGCCCATGGTTCGGTCGGCAAAAATTTCCTGGGCTCCGGATGATTTAATTCCATAAGCGACGATAAAAAGCAGGGCGACAGTTAACATCCCCTGGTTGGCAAATCCGGCCAAGGCTTCGGCT
>JAYEMC010000292.1:0-2457 GCA_034717935.1 Pseudomonadota bacterium
CAACATTGGGAATCAAAATTTTGCCATTTTTCCTTCGACAAGGTTGGCTTTATCGCAGTGGGCACCTGCTTTTGGATTGCAGTCGAGGAGTACTGTCATTACTTTGTCGGCAGTTTTAAAACAGTCGGCGTCTTCAAGTCTTGACAATAAGTCGGACATTATTTTGCTGAATTCTACGCATTTTTCGTAATCAGAAACGGCGCGTTGATGTAAAACGCACGCCTTTCCCAGGTCTTTCCTGATATCGTTCGGAATTTCTTCAGCCATTAGGTTGGATCCTTAGTAGTAATTTCCCTGACACAAAATCCTTGGTATTGCCGGTAACTAAATACCTATTTTGACTTGCTATTGCCAACTTTATAAGCATATTATCGTTTTCATTCTTTGTAAAGATGAATGTTGCCTTAACTTTACAATTTCAGGTCTATTTGATTTACATGCAGGGCGCAATGTATTACGATAGGGGTATAAAAAAGCGGAACCACAAATGGACACAAATTAACACAAGGAAAAAAGGAAAAAAAGGGGGCAGAAAAAAGGGGACAGATTTATTTTTTGTCTCGATGAGGTCGGCCACGTCCTCGAAATTCAATACGCCTCCCGGTTTTAACAACGACTTCATCAATAAAATTTGCGTCTCCGGTGAGTTGTCCTCGTTGCGCGGCTTCACGGATCAACTGCATCTCTTCATCAGATATAGACTCAATCAACCAATCTTTATAAGCGGTTTCACGGTTTTCTTCGGTTTCCCCAAGGCTCTGATAGAAAGGATCCAAATCCAGCCATTCATGTTTTCGTTCTCCAACTTTCACCCCACAACTTGACCACATATATTCCCATGGAAATTCAACCATTCCGGCACGAACCGGATTCAATTCTACGTATCTGCAACAAGCCAGAAGATATCGATTACTTTGAATTGGACTTGACTTGTAACGCCCTTCCCATAACGACCCGGAACGATTTTCCTTTTTATTAAAATACCGGGTCTGCCTGCCTCCAACCCGTTTCATGAATTGAGCAAGATTCTCAACATTCTCACCGGGGTCGGCTACCAAATGAACATGATTACTCATCAAACAATAAGCATAAATTTTGCACTTGAGTTGGGTCTTCCACTCCTGCAAATTTTCAATGTAATAGAGATAATCTTCATCATCAGCAAAAACCAACTGACGATTATGACCACGTTGTATTATGTGGTGGGGGCAATTAGCGAGGACAAATCTTGATTGACGAGGCATAATTCTGTTTATCACAACATCTCTTTACTGTCAAAAATAAATCTGTCCCCTTTTTCTCTGAAGCATTGGAAGAAACCGGTCTACTCGACCGATCTCAGGTTGTTTCAGGTCATATTGAATGACCGAATTTTAGGCACAAAAAAAGGGCGCGACTAATGTCATGCCCATATCGAGGTATCGCCAAACACCCACCTAAGAAACACGAACAGAAGACGCACCCTACCGGGCGCGTTCCCGTCAGCATCGTTTCTTAGGTGAAAAATTGGCGATTTTCGATATGAACGATATCTGCGTAAACGCAAACTTATATAAATTTTTTTGTGTTTTCTATTTTACATTCTTCCGGCGGGCCCAGGTTTATAAAAAACGTTGCCCTTTAATCTCCTTGCAAAAAAGGTTTTTATTCGGTTTTACGATTCTACAGTGCCTTTTCCCTCGGCGCTTCTACCTGAATCGTTAGCGGCTCATAGCACTATGACACGACATTTTTTAACAGTTGATTACTCCTGAAATCCATGACACTATTGTTCATTATCCAGTAAATTCACAATGGCAGTGAGGGTTGAATATGGAAATATGCCAAAATATTTTCCTGGTCTCCATAATTTTACTGTTTCAGTAATTTCAGGAGTTCGGTAGCGTCGAGTTTGCCGCTTATGTCGCTGCCGGCTAAGAGGTTGTCGGCGAGATCACGTTTATGGCGGTGGAGGTTGACGATCTGCTCTTCTATGGTATCTTTGACGATTATCCGGTAGACGGTGACCGGTCGTTTCTGGCCGATGCGGTGGGCGCGGTCGGAGGCCTGGTCTTCGACCGCCGGGTTCCACCAGGGATCCATGTGAATGACGTAGTCGGCGGCGGTCAGGTTGAGGCCGCTGCCGCCCGCTTTCAGGCTGATCAGGAAAAGGTCGCCGTTGCCGTTTTGGAAGTCGTTGATCCGTTTTTTGCGTTGTCGAACCGGGGTTGAACCGTCCAGGTACTGATAGGCTATTTTTTCCTGGTCAAGATATTCACGGATAAGTGACAGGTGGTCGACAAACTGGCTGAAAACCAGGGCTTTATGCCGGTTGGCTAAAAGTTCTTTAACCGTGTTGCCGAAAACTTTTAGTTTTGAGCCGAAGAGCTCACTTTCCGGCAGTATAAGTCTGGGATTGCAGCAGAGTCTGCGAAGTTTCATGATTTCGACTAAAATTTTAAGATGACCCGGCAGGTC
>JAYEMC010000293.1:0-2456 GCA_034717935.1 Pseudomonadota bacterium
GGCACCGATAATAACCACTTTCTTTCCTCTGCTTTTAGAGAGATGCAAGGGTTCGGGTATCTCATTTTGACAATGGTTGGTGACAAAATGTTTCAATGTGCGAATGGCGAGGGCCTCATCAATGCGACCGCGGGTGCAGGCACTTTCGCAGGGGTGATGGCAAACATAACCACAGAGTGATGGTAGAGGGTTGCTCGCTCTGATTCGACGTAAAGCTTCATGGAAACGCCGTCGACCAATTAGTTCAATATAACCCCGCACATCCTGCTGCAGTGGGCATTTTGACTGGCAGGCGGGCATCTTGTGATCTGGCTGATCTTCTGATGACGATACCGGTGGCAAGATATATTCTTTGTAAGCACGGCCGCGCAGAGTATCGCTTTCTTGGCGAATTTCCGGGACTACCGCTGCCGGGCAGGCATCGTAACAGACCATGCACGAACCACAGGTGTCATGATCGATAATCGGTCTATGGGTTCTTCCTTCAATAGCCATGTTTCTTCAGAGTTCCTTAACTTCGATTCCGGCCAGACTGGATCTCTTCTCCCAGGTTGTAACCCAGGGTTAGGGCTTTGAGATTGAGTTCTATGTAGCGTTTATCGACTTTGGTATTAATGGTTTTTTCCAGAGCTTCTTTACTGACAATTTCGCCCAAGGCGGCTGCGGCTGCCAACAGGATGATGTTGGCAGTCTGCTTGTCTTTGAAATGTTGTAATGCCAGTTCAGTGGATTGAATACCTACCTGTTCTATCTTTTGCCCATGATCTACCTTTACCAGAAGATTATCATAGACAACCATGGTTTGTTCGCTTTCCAAGTCAGTCTTGTACAGGTTGTAAGCACTTTGCGAAAAGGCGATCAGGAGGTCAGTTGTAATAATATGGGGAAACGAGATTTTTTGGCTGGATATAACCACTTCAGAGGTTGCCTTGCCACCTCTGGCCTGGGCGCCATAGGCGTTGGAGCCGGAAACCCATTTCCCTTCGGCAATGGCGGCATGACCAAGTAGGGAACCAGCCAGAATTACCCCCTGACCACCGAAACCGCTCAAGCGAATCTGTTTAAGCATCAGCATGAGAGAACTCTCCAGTAATGATTTTGTCGCGGAGTTTACGTGGGTTCAAATGTTTTTGTTCTTCCCTTGATATACAGTTTTTTTGCAGCATTTCCAGCATCTGTGTTGGTGCTTGGTAATGGTTGCGTCGACCATACTGGGTGGGACAAGGGGAGAGTACTTCAAGAAAGGTGAATCCCTCCATCATCAGGATCTTTTTCAACGCCTCTTTCAGGGCAATGGGTTGGGTAACCGCGAAACGGGCCGCGTATTGGGCGCCGGCACCCAGAACCAGTTTGCAGAGGTCGAATGGGGCGTAGGGGTTGCCTTTGGGATTGGTGGCGCTGATTGTTCCTAGAGGAGAGGTGGAAGCTGTCTGGCCCCCGGTCATACCATAAATCATATTGTTGGCGCAGATGACCGTCAGGTCGGTATTACGACGGGCCGCGTGAATCAGATGATTGCCGCCGATTGAGGTTAAGTCTCCATCGCCGCTGATGACAATGGTTTTTAATTGAGGGTTGAACAGTTTTGCCCCGGTGGCAAATGCAATGGCCCGGCCATGCAGGGTATGCAGGGTGTCGGCGTTAAAGTTAGGGCTTGGAATCCAGGCTGCACAACCGATTCCTGAGACAAAAAGAAGCCTGTCAAAATCGAGTCCCAGCTCATCTATGGCCCTGAGAATCAGGTTCATGAGGATGCCGTGTCCGCAACCGGGACAAAATGGTGTTGTTTCGATGCCGGGTCGGAGGTAGTTTTCCAGGTCACGGGACATCGCTAAAGACTCCTGATCTCTTCTATAATTCGTTGAGGGTGTATGACTTTGCCATTGCTTTGTTGGTAGGAGATAACATCGCAAGCCGTGTATTTTCTGATTTCACCGGCAATTTGACCAAGATTCATCTCGGGAACCAAGATCTTTTTGGCTGATTTGCCGATCTGTTCCACGATTTGATCAGCAAACGGCCAGATTGTTTTTAGTCGCAAAAGCCCGACTTTTTTTCCTTCTTGACGTAGTTTTTCGAGTGCGAAAAGGGCGCTGCGGGCTGAGAATCCATAGGCTATAATGACAATATCCGCGTCCTCAAGCATTGTACTTTCAGTTTGTATAATTTCATCCCGGTGACTGATGATCTTATTGTTGATACGCTGCACCAGTTGGGCCTGGATGGCGGGGTCGTCGGTTTTTCTGAAGCCGTTTGCGTCGTGGGTGGATCCTGTGACCAGCAATTTTTCACCTTCGCCAAAAGCCGGCATCGGCGGAACCCCATCCGGCAGTTGGTGTCCAAAAGGGGGAGCCCCACTTAGTTTTAGCCGATTGATAATCTCCAGGGAGGGGGCTATATCGATTCGTTCCTGGAGATGGGCGATGGCTTCTTCCGCCATCAGAAAAACCGGCACC
>JAYEMC010000294.1:0-12143 GCA_034717935.1 Pseudomonadota bacterium
CACCTCAAGTAAAGAGCCAAGCGGTACCAGGGCATCACCCTGTCCCTCAACTTTTAAGGCGTGATATTCTTCTCCGAAACGACAGAGAGACAGAAGCCTACGCGCCACTCTAGATACCTTTTAATTAAATTCAAAAACGCTACGAAACCAACTAAACTGATCGGACTATTACGGAAAAAACTGAAAAAGTCAATTAAATTAATTAGTAACTATTCAGCGTAAGTAAAAAAGCACCGTATATTGATACACTTAAGCAAATTCTGGGGACATAACCTGATCCTTCGAAGGAAATCTTAGATTGTGTACCCTGAATTTGCAGGTTAGCTGAATAGTTAAATTAATTATTACGAACTATTCGGCTGTATAAATAGGGTTTTTGAGTTCACCGGAAAGGCGAAAGGGCAGAAACAGTGTCTCTTTTTTATTTAAACGACCATAAAAATCGAGCCGTTCACCGATTCTGAAAAACCGCCCTCGGGCATTTATTTGACTGCCTGCGGAACTAATTTTCAGATCATCTAAACGCAAGATCTCGTCACGCAATGCAAGTTTTCCGGAAAAACCGGAAAACTCCGCAGAGACACGCGAGTCCCTCTCCTGCTCCAAAAAAAGGTTAAAGGCCGTAAACAGTGGCGCTTGGAGAAAACGTCCTTTCCGCAACTGCCATTTACCGTTAAAAAAAAGATCTTCCGTCCCCTCAAAATCAGCCCCCATTCGCCCACCGCCAACCAAAGAGACATCGAGAATCCCGGTCATCAACGACAAAGTTTTACTAAAGGGCTTAAGATCGAATTTCTTAACCACTAAAGAGGCCTGCCAACGCGGTTCATGGAGAAGATCATCAAGGATCAGAGAGAGCCGGACTTGACCCTGCTGACCAAAATGGGCCGCCAGACGTTCAATTTCAAGCTGAACCAGATTTTTTTCGGCCAGAAAAGAGAATTCGGCCAAGCGCATATCCGGCAGATCCAACTGATCTATCCGGCAATCGCCTTTAACAATCCACTCCCATCCCGCCAGTGAGCGCAAAAAATTTGCCGCTATATGTTGATAATCCGGTGACGATAACCGGTCATGACCTTTGACCTCAAGAGCCGTAACCTCGCCACGTTCAAGCTCCGGCTGAATCATTTCCGGTTTGGCCTCTGAAATTGGCAACGGGCCGCTTGATACAGAACCAAGCGCCCGCAAAACAATTTTATCCGAGTTGAGTTTGGCTTGCAAGACCGGTGTCTGCAGAGGATTACCAATCAACTTAAGATCACCCTCCAATTGACCCGCACACTGATAACCGGGCAATTGCAGGAGAGGACAATGGTGCATAGCTTTCGCTAAATCATCAACTTTAAGATGATTCACAAGGTCAACAAAAAGAGGTTCGCTAAACCGAATCAGACCACGGCTAAAAAGAGACGCTGCCGCCGGATATTCAAGGGAGGCATTTTTGATATTGAGATAGCCTTCGCGACGCTGAAAAAAACCTGAGAAACCAGCCTGCAAAGCGCCCTGAGAGTAGAGCCGAACCGAATCTGGAGTCCGGTTTATATCATGCAGGGAAAGATGGTGATCGACAACCGCAATCTTACCGCTAAACCGCAACCCGGCCCCGGGATCGCCATTAATATCGAACTCCAGATCACCTTTTGCAAAATCAACCTGCCAACGCTTCTCATGCGACCCCCAAAGGGCCGCCTCAGATTCAGGCAGACAAATCCCTTGCAAGCGACAGGTAATCTCCAAACGATCGCCGGCACCCGCAGCCGGCAAGTCGCTATCAGATACAGGCAAACTTTCAGCTTTATACCAAGTCACCTGTAACCGGACCTGACCACCATTAATAGATCCGGTCAACTCGAGATTTTCACTCTGGCTTTGCGGTTGAGAGCGCCATTTGCCCGCAAGGGCGCTAAAGAGTAAAGGTTTCTTAAAGCCGGGAACTTTTGTCACCTGACAAACGGCATCATCGAGAGAGACGAGGGTCGAACCCGGCTCCCGACTCTTGAAAAGAGTGCCCAAGCCTCCCGGAGAGAGAGAAAAGAGCTCATCTTCGAGCCCTGCCTCAGGGAACAAAGTGGTAAAAGGGATTTCCGCCAACACCCCACGCAGATGGACACCGTCGATCAGGGGAGAAAAAGAGATTAGCGAGAGCAGAGAAAATTCGAGCTCTATGGAGCGGGCTTTTAGATTAAAATCGGGCGCACTGCAAGTTATGTCCAGCACCAAAATAGCGGGACGCGGAAGAAGCTTAAGTCTCACCTCCCGAATTCGGCAGGGCTGCTGCAGAGTTGTCGAAAACTCGTTTACCAGTCGATCTTTCAAGCCCGGCAACGAAACCAACGGCAACAGCAAAAACAGAGCCGCCAACAAGCCGATAATTATTGAAGGCCAGAGAAATCGGCGAACTATATTTTTTGCAACCATCAAATTTTACAGCATTTGATCAGGGAACAAATACTCTGGTGAGATCTTTCAAGGGCTGCAAGTTCTTCCGGCAGCAGATCAAGTTCAATAATCTCTTCGACCCCCTGACCGCCCAATTTTACCGGAACCCCCATATAACAATCGGATATCCCGTATTCACCCTCAAGGAGAGCGGCTACGGGCAGAATCCTTTTTTTGTCTTTAAGAATCGCTTCGGCCATCCGCCCGACGGCGGCAGCCGGGGCATAAAAAGCGCTGCCGGTTTTTAAAAAAGAGACGATTTCGGCCCCACCATTACGGGTCCGCTCAATGATTGCATCTATTTTTTCGGGACTCATAAGAGCCGTCAAGGGAATACCGGCAACCGTCGAATAGCGGGCCAGAGGCACCATTCCCTGACCATGACCACCAAGGACAAAAGCGCTGATATCTTCAACCGAAACCTTCAACTCCAAGGCAATAAAAGAGCGCATTCTCGCCGCATCAAGCATGCCGGCCATACCCATAACCCGATTTTTGGGAAAACCACTGACCTGTTTGACAACATAAGTCATGACATCAAGCGGGTTGGTCACCACCAGTAAAAAAGCATCTGGCGAATATTTCACCACCTGCTGCGTAACAAAGGAGATGATCGAGCAGTTTTTCTCTAACAGATCATCACGACCCATGCCCGGCTTTCGCGCCAAACCGGCAGCAATGATAACAACATCTGAATTTGCCGTCTCAGCATAACTGTTGGTGCCGACAATCGAGACATCACAACCATCAATCGGAGAGGCTTCGAAGAGATCTAACGCCTTACCCTGGGCCAAGCCATCAACTACATCGAAAAGAACGACATCACCCAGCTCCCGGGCCGCCAGCCAATGCGCACAAGCAGCCCCAACATTGCCCGCCCCAATAACCGTTATTTTTTTACGTTTCACTATTTAAAACCTAATCTACTTTGGACAACCGACTCAAAACAGAGTTGCCAGCCGAGAGTTGGCTTGGCGCAAGCGCAGTTGCTGGAGATAAGCCGCCCCACGCCAGAGCCGGGCTGCGGTTGTCGGAAAATCACTAAACAGAAGTGCCGCCTCGGGCGGCTTACAAACCAACAATTGAGCATCCTCAACCACCTGCAAGGTCGTCGAATGGACGCTACTGCTACTACCATCAGCAGAAATAATCTCACCAACGGTGGCTCCGGGATGAAATTGGGCCATAATAATCGGTTTACCCCAGCCCGGTGTTTTTTTTACCGATTCAAGAGTTCCGGACAGAAGACAGATTAAAAGATTTCCACTCTCACCTTCACACCAGAGTCGGCTGCCGGCCGGTTTCTCACACATCTCAACAGCCCGAAGAAAGTATTCCCAATCCGAACTTTCACAGAAACGAAAAAAAGGCGAACTCCGCCAGTCAAAATCGATCTCTTGACTTGGGCCTGGTTCAACCATCTTCTTTTTTCCCGGCCTCGGCTACTTTTTTCTCCATCTGAGCAATAAGTTCGCTAAAACCTCTCTTTTTCATGATCGGGCCGAATTGACTGCGATAGTTGCGAACCAAGCTGACATTTTCTATGATCACGTCATAAACCAACCATCTCCCCTCTTTTACCTGGAGTTTATAGTTGAGAGGGATCTCGATCTCTCGAGATACGCTAATGACCATAGTCCTAACCTCGGCCTTATTGCCTTTAATAATCTCTTTACGATAGGATATCTGCTCATCGGCATAACTATCGATGGTGGCAACATAACTTTTTTTCAGCAGTTTACGAAAAAGTTCGGTGAAATGATTGCGTTCAACCTCACTCAAACTGCGCCAGTCGCGGCCTAAGGAGAGCATCGCCATACGACGCATATTGAACTGTAAAAAGACTACTTCGGCGATGCGCTGGTGACGAAGAGTCTGTTTTTCATCCCCTTTGAGACTATCATCCCGCAACACCTCAAGCAGCTGATCGATACTAACCTCCAGTTGCCGGCGGGGACCGAAATCATCAGCCCATAGATTCAGCGGAACCAAAGCAAACAGGAGAAACAGTGAAAGTAATAAAAATGAAATCAAACGTCGGCGCAGCATAAATTTTTCTCCAATAAACTCAGATTTAATACCCGAATCATATTTCTATTCTTCACCCATCACTTTTTGTTGGTGTTGTTCATAAGCATCACGCACTGCAACATAAGGGTCAAGGGCGCCACTGATCATCTTCTCATATTCTCCAAGTCTAAACGAAACATGGTTAACAGACTTTGAACCCTCCACGGCAACCGCAACCAGAGGCTCGCTACGTAAAATATAGAAGAGTGGCTGAGTCAACGTATTTCCGACCAATCCAAATATGCCTCTAAGATCGCTGGGCCCAAAAAAAGGGAGCACCAGGTAAGGCCCGCTATGAATACCGTAATGGGCAAAGGTCGAGGCAAAACGACGTTCATGTGTTTTCATACCATCAAAGGTTGCCGGATCCATAAGACCGCCGACCCCGACTGTGGAGTTAAGAGCAAAACGCATGAAAGTCTCCCCGGCAGCATTAAAACGACCCTGTAAAAGGCAGTTAATAAAGCGAGTCGGCTCCAGCAGATTATCAAAAAAATTGAGCAAGCCGGCGCGAAACATACGAGGTGTCACCTTGCGGTAGCCACGAGCCGTCGGTTCCAGAATCCAAAGACGCAAACGGTCATTAAACGTAAAAACAGGACGATTTACCATCTCCAGAGGATCGCTTAAACCGCCAACCTCAGCATCGTACTCGGAATACTCATCGTTATCTGCGACAATATCATCCGCTGCAGCCTGACAAACAAGCGTTGCCGACCCTAAATTCACAATCAAAAAAGAGCTGAGCAAAATTAAAATGACTAAATATTTCCTGGACATAAGTTTAAGCTCCTCTTCTACTCTACTTTACCAAAGACATATTTGCTAATCAAAGCCTCAAGATCGACGGCTGATTCAGTTTCGGTTATTTCGTCACCATCATTAAGAAAATCATCATCGGCACCGGGTGTCAGCTGAACAAATTTATCGCCGATAATTCCTTGAGTCCTGATCGAAGCAAAGACATCACTACCGATTTTCACTTCAGGATTAAGCGAGAGCTCGACCTCGGCCTGATCATCGACCAAAATAATCCGCGAAACCTTGCCCACCTGAACCCCGGCAATTTCAATCCGAGCCCCACTTTTCAGACCGCTGACCGAGCTGAAGCTGGCCCGCACTTTATAGTAATCACCACCAAAAAGCTCAAGACCGCCAAGGTTAAGGGTCAAATAAGCGATCGCCATCAAGCCGACCATCATAAATGCCCCGACCGACATCTCCAGGTTAAATCTATTCATTACGTTTCCTTAACTTCGTCTCTACTACTATGCGCAGACCCCATGACCCTGGTCATAAAATCCCTGACAAAAGGATCCCGGCTGCGCTGTAACTCTTCAGGTGCCAGACAGGCCCGCACCTTACCCTGATGGAGGATGGCAATCTTGTCGGCCAAATTGAATATCTTGGGAATATCGTGACTAACAATGATACTGGTGTAACCCAGTCTTTTCTGGGTTTCAAAGAAAAGAGTGTAAACATCGTGGCTTTTCACCGGGTCAAGACCGGTCGTCGGTTCATCAAACAGGAGAATATCGGGTTCCAGCTGCAGAGCCCGAGCCAACCCCACCCGCTTTTTCATGCCCCCACTCAATTGAGCCGGAAATTTATCGGCACTACCTTCAAGATCCATCATCTGCAAGGACACAAGTACCTTTTTCTCAACCTCTTTTTCCGGCAGACGGCTACGTTCCCGCAGCGGCAGGGCAATATTGTCAAAAACAGTCATCGAATCAAAGAGGGCAACCCCTTGAAAAAGAACCCCAAAACGGGTGCGCAGGTGACTGAGAGCCGCCCCCTTGAGCCGACTGATATCTTCACCCTCAACCAGAACCTGCCCCCGATCAGGACGTACCAAACCAAGAATATGCTTTAAAAGAACGCTCTTACCTTGACCACTTTCACCGCAGATAACCGTTGTCGCACCACGTTCGATATCAAGATCAACCCCCCGCAAAACCGCCTGAGAGCCAAAACTTTTATGAATATCTATAAGTCTGATACAAAATTCGGATTGAGGCATAGATTCTTTTTAGTTAGTGCTTATTACATCATTAAAGAGGTGATAACATAATCGGCCACCAGCACAGAGACCGATGAGGTCACAACAGCTGAGGTTGTCGCCCGGCTCACCCCTTCAGCGCCAAAGCCCCAGGGACGACGATTAACCCAAAATCCGTGTTCCGCACAGATCCAAACCAGTAAAAAAGCAAAACAGACCGATTTGACAAAACACATTTTGAGATCAACAACCGCCAAACTGGATCGAATACTGGCCATATAAGCGCCGCTATTACCATGTAGCAGAACAACACCAACCATATAACCGCCAAAGATCCCGACTAAATTGAAAACCGCCGTCAGTAAAGGGAGCGAAAGTAATCCGGCAATCAATTTTGGAGAGACAAGATAACGATAAGGATTTATTGCCATACAATCAAGAGCATCAATCTGCTCGGATATTCGCATAATTCCGAGCTCGGCGCACATCGCCGAACCGGTTCTGCCAATTACCATCAATGCGGTCAAAACCGGTCCCAATTCCCGAATCAGACTCAAAGCAACAGCCGCCCCCAGGGCACTGGCAGAACCATATTTACTCAAAGTATAGTAACCTTGCAGACCAAGCACCATCCCGACAAAAGCGCCGGTAACAAAGATCACGAGAAAAGAACCCGAACCAATCACCTGAATCTGGCGCAAAACCGGCCTCACCTTATAAGGAGCCTGGATAACCCCAAACAAGGTATGTAATAGAAAAATGGTTGATCGCCCCATACCTTCGAGACTTTCCAACCCTATCCGACCAAGCTTTTGCAAGCTTTTCAAAAACTCAAACTCCCTCTTGCTAAAATCCAAACCGTAACTATTCAGCGTAAGCAGAAAAGCACCGTATGCCGTATCAATAATGCATTTCAGAAAATTCTGGGTACATAATCCGATTTTTCGAAAGAAATCTGATTATGCACCCAGAATTTGCGGGCTAGCTGAATAGTTACTCCAAAGCAAACAAAATTGGTCCTACATAATAAATATATGGATATACTAATTTAACTGCCCAGTCAATCAATTTTCACCCGATCCGACAAAATCGAAACAAAAAAGGTGTCATTTAAATTAATTCGGAAGATTATAGCCTGAAGCGGCATCTTGACGTGTCTCTAAAACCGACAGAAAATCAAAAAAGATTCATTCGCACCCAAGACTCTTCCTGCGGGGCAAAAAATCACCAGACCAGAGAGGCGTGAATCCAACCTTTATCACCATCTTCATGGACAATCTGCAACCAACGCCCTTGGCGTTTAAGAACCTTCAAAGGAACCTCTCGATCAACAATAAAAAGAATCCGGCTTTTGGTGCCGGGACCGGAACGAACATTACAGTTCTCTTTAATTGTGATAACCGTTGCCACCTGACTCAACAGGGATTTATACGCCCAACCGCTGTCACCTTCAAAATCTTTACATTGATACCAGTCACCTTTCTTCTTAATAATCTGAAACGGGTGGTATTTTGTCACTTGCCAGGCAATCTCGGCACTTTTCTTAGGCGCCGAACGAATATTGGCGAGCCCGACTTTAACCGACATACGTTGAGCTGCCGGAGCTGAACCTGGCAACATAAAAGAGAACAACAAACCAACCAGCAAAATAGTTGATAAATATTTGGTTGAAAACCGTTTTTGCATTACAGACATCTTACCCCATTTTATTTTTGTTTAATAGCACTATCGTTAAGAGCGTACTGCAGCTTTCTTTGCAGATCATGACGTTTCCCGACACTCAGACAGGCCTCACACATCTCGACCATAGCATCGGGCAACAACAGAGAAGCCGTCGAAATCGTCGAGAGAGTCGCCGCTACACTGCGCAAAATAATATCAAAATCATCCATGTTGCGAATATCATCTTCATCATCAAGTTGATGACGTATCCGGGCCGAGATCTCAGTCATCTCCCGGGCCGCAGTTTTCAAGCAAGCTGTTTTATTCATCTAAAACCTACCCCGGCAAATCCGGGATCAAAACATGTAAATTATTTGTGTCTATTTGTGTCTATTTGTGGTTCCGCCTTTTCAACCGCAATTAGACACAAATTCACACAATTTTAAGAGCTGAGATATTAACCAAGAGCGCCGCTGGAGTCAAGCCTTTTTCCGACTTCTTTTTTTAATATTCACCAAGAGGTTCATTTTACTATTATTATCAACTCAACTTTCTGACTTGTTGTAACAGGTTGATTTTACAACTTTATTCGTATTTATTCGGGATCTGAATTTACTTTGCCTTTCTTTGCGTCTTGGCGTCTTTGCGAGAAAACGCTTTTTATCTCTCGCAAAGACGCCAAGACGCAGAGGAAAACCGCAATGCAAACAACTTTTGTGTTTATTTTACATTAAATATCAACAACTTAATTGAAGTCAGAAAGTTGAGATCAATAATTACCTTGACATCACATAATAAAATGTGTCAACCCTAGACTCCGTAGAATCGACACAAAAGTAGGTAAACAGTACCTGAGCGAAAACAGTTTCAACCTAACCAAACTTCTGGAGGTACAGCATGGCGTACGAAACCGTGATTTATGAACGTCAAGATGGCGTCGGGATTCTCCGTTTAAATCGACCGGATAGAATGAATGCAGTTATTGAACAGTTGTATCTCGATATCCAGGCCGTCCTTACAGAAGCTGAAAAAGATGATCAGGTTCGCGCCTTGATCCTGACCGGCTCGGCCCGGCCCAAAGATAACAAACAGGCTTTTTGCGCCGGGGCCGACCTGAAAGAGCACAAAAAAGGAGAACGAACCGCCTGGCAAAAACGCGAATATATCCTTCTCGCCCATGAAACCACCCGGCTTCTCTATGTTTTTCCCAAACCGGTTATTGTTGCGGTCAACGGCCCGGCCCGCGGAGCCGGAACCGAGATGGCTTTAAATGGTGATTTCCTGCTCATGGCTGACAGCGCCTCGATCGCCTTCCCCGAAACCGGCCTCGGCACGTTCGTCGGCGGCGGCGTCACTTCCCATTTAGGTAAATTAATCGGCCGCCAAAAAGCCAAGGAACTGGTCTTTACCGGCCGGGTTTTAGATGGTAAAGCAGCTGTCGAAATTGGACTGGCGTTAAAATCGGTACCCATTGAAGAACTTATGCCGACTGCCCTCCATCTCGCCGCGACGATGGCCCAGAAAGCCCCGATCTCGATGAAATTTGCCAAGACCATTCTTAATCAGGCTGAAAGTCTTGATCTGCAAACCGCCCTGATGATTGAGGCGGAGGCAATTTTAGCCTGCATGACCACACAAGATTGGCGCGAAGGGATCGTCGCCTTTGCTGAAAAACGCACACCTAAATACTACGGGAGGTAAAAAATGCTTAGTGACAAGATCCTCAATGCCAACTCAATCGCCGTTGTCGGGGCTTCAAAAACGATCACCAAACGCGGCTATCAGGCCATCAGGATTCTCCTTGAAGAGAAATATGAGGGCACCATCTACGGAGTCAACCCCAAACTTGAAAGTGTTCTTGGAGTGCGCTGTTATCCGAAAGTTTCAGCCATCCCAGAACCGGTCGATCTCGCCCTGATCACGACCCCGGCCGCCTCCTTGCCGGCGGTACTTGAAGATTGCGGCAAAAAAGGGGTCTCCGGAGCCGTAATTATTGCCGGAGGTTTCGGCGAACTCGGTGCCAAAGGTAAGGCACTCGAAGCGGAGATGGTTGAGACCGCCCGCAAACATAATATCCGCCTGATCGGCCCCAACACCTCGGGCATGATCAATATGCATAAAAATCTTAACCTAGTCGGCCTGCGCGATGCGCCAAAAGGCAACATCGCCCTGATTTCACAAAGCGGCAATATGGCCCTGACCATGATTACCGAAGCCAAGATCAAAAGTCAGGTCGGTTTCTCCTACTACGTCGGGGTCGGCAACGAGTCGGACATCAACTTCCACGAATATCTTGAATTTTTCGAAAATGACCCCAATACCAACGCTATCCTGATGTATGTCGAAGGCATGCGCAATGGCCGCAAATTCCTCCAACAAGCTTACAAAACAGCCCGCAAAAAACCGATCATACTCTTAAAAAGCGGTCGTTCAGCCAGCGGAAAACGCTCGGCGGGCTCGCATACCGGAGCTCTAGCCGGAATGTCGGAAGTCGCCCGTACCGCCTTCAAGCGAGCCGGGATTATTGTGGTCGAAAAGTCTGATGAGATGCTGCCCTGCGCTGAAACCCTGGCCAACCTGCCACCGATCAAAAACAATAGCATCGCCATTCTTGCCGATGGCGGCGGCCATGCCACAATCGGCGCAGATGAGTTAACCGACTTAAAAGTCAACCTACCGGAGATCAGCGAAAAAACCCAGAAAAAACTGCGCGCCATCCTCCCGGCCGCCGCCTCGGTCGCCAACCCGATTGATGTCGCCGGCGGAGCCGACGACAACCCTCAGGTGCTAGCTCAATGCGCCCGCATCCTGCTGCATGACCCCAATATCGGCGGCGTTCTGGTAGTCGGACTTTTCGGCGGCTACAGCATTCGTTTTTCGGAAAGCCTGGCTTATGCCGAAGAGGATACGGCCCACCAACTCGGTAAACTAGTCAAGGAAACCGGCAAACCGGTCATCATGCACTCTCTCTATAATTTTGCCAAACCTCACTCACTTGATCTTTTGCGCTATTACGGCATCCCGGTCTTCGACTCACTTGAACTGGCCTGCAAATCGGTCGGCGTTCTGGCTGAATATGGAGGTTATCTGCGAGGCTACAAAAGTAAAGCCAAATTTGTTTTCAGCATGGGGGCCAAAGCCAAAGCCCGGGGCCAGGAGATCATGCACACCGCCCGCAAAGAGGGCCGTACCGCCCTGCTGGAAAATGAAGCCAAGGAGCTGGTCAGTCTGCACGGAGGTATGATCTGCCAGGATTGCTTGGCCCAATCTCCGGATCAGGCGGTAGCCATGGCGGCCGGCTTTGATGAAAAAGTCGTAATGAAAATCGTCTCTCCCGACATTCTTCATAAAAGTGACGCCGGCGGCGTCCGGCTCAACCTGAAGAAACCCGACGATATCCGCAAGGCCTACATGGATATTATCGACAATGCCCGCGATTACGATCCCGATGCCGATATCAAAGGGATTCTGGTTGCGCCGATGGCCAATGAAGGTTTAGAGATTATTATAGGCACTAAAATCGATGATCAGTTCGGACCGGTCATCATGTTCGGCATCGGCGGCATCATGGTTGAGGTTTTGAAAGATGTCGTTTTCCGGGTTCTGCCGATCTCACCTTACTCAGCCCGCAACATGATCGATGAAATCACATCAGTAAAACTTCTTGATGGTTTTCGCGGTCAGCCGCCGATCGATCGCAAAGCGATCAAACGTCTGCTTTTGACGATATCGGAGATTATCGGCTCCTACCCCGAGATTCAGGAGATGGATTTCAACCCGGTGATCGCCTACGAAGAGGGACTGAATGTGGTTGATGCGAGAATTATTTTGAAAAAAAACTGATGGCGTCGTAAAAAGCGTTTTCAGACCGCTGAGTGCGGCGGCCACACATCTAAAAGTAACTTGTGTCGAGCTGTTAAATTAGTTTATATTGTGCCTCAAGGCACTTGGGTGCAGAGGCCGACGA
>JAYEMC010000295.1:0-12140 GCA_034717935.1 Pseudomonadota bacterium
ATTTAAAAAAAGTAACTATTCTGCTAATCCGCAGATTCAGGGTACACAATCCCGATTTCCTTCGGAGAATCAGGTTATGTCCCCAGAATCTGCTAAATTTCATCAATATACGACACTTCTCTGCTTACGCTGAATATTTACAAAAAAATACGGTTTTTCTTTGGAATAATTTATGCTGGAATGATTTATGCTGCTACATCCTATATCTATACCTGGTTGCTAGCTATTTGTAATTAATTGAAAAAGAGAGAGACGTCATGGTTTTTTCGCCCCAACATTCTAGTCAGAGTTTGCGTTTACCTTCACCGCCGACGGTGTTGTCTCGTCTTTTGAAGATGCTGGCTGAAGATCGCAGTTCCGCTGTTGAATTGGCAGAGGTTATTCTTGAAGATCCGGGTTTGACGGCTAGAATCCTGCGGATCGCCAACTCCCCATTTTACAATTTTAGCAACAAAATTGTAACTGTTAGCCACGCAATTGCTCTTTTGGGTTGCCAATCCATCAGAATTCTTTGTGCCAGTGAATCCTTTCTGGCGATTTTTCCGCGTCGCAAAGGAAGTTTTACCCCCCTCTTTCAAAGTTATTGCCAACATTCGTTAGCTACGGCTCTGTTGGCTAAAATTCTGGCTGAAGAGACGGCTATTGATATTGATAGTGAGAAGGTGTTTATAGCTGGTCTCCTGCATGATGTCGGTAAACCGGTACTTTGGTATAATTTTCTTGATCAAGCTTCAATGTACCATGATTTGCGTTCACGAAATCTTTCTGAAAGGGAGGCTGAACGTCTTGCTTATGGATTTGATCATACGGAGGTCGGAGCCTGGGTAGCAGGAGAATGGGGACTTGACAGTGAGATCGCCAAAGTCATGGCTCACCATCATGAGAGTATAGTTTGCAGTAGTGAACCATCTTCGGCAACCCTCTCTGAATACACCTTGGTTGATCTTGTTGGTCTTGCCGACATTCTTTCTCGTTGTTTAGAGTTTAAAGACGGCAAACTGATTTTAGGGGGTGCGGTTGAAAAATTTACCTTGAAAAAATTGGCTGATATTGATTGGCGGAGGGTTATTTCCGCTTTTGCCAAGCAGGCTCCTGTGTATGGGCTTGAGCATATTTCAGGGCAGCCACTTGCTGAGCAGGTATCCCGGATTTCAACGGTTGGCAACTTAAAGGGGGATGTTGACGACACCGATACTGGTGCTGATTCTGAGGCTGATTACGAAGAGTTGCTGCAACGTTCATTAACTCTTTTTAAAGCTTACAACTCATTTTTGGAAAACTTTAAACTTAACGATATTTTTGCCGGTATTATTGAAAATCTGGGGAATATTTCGGGCGTTGCGGCGGCTTCCATTCTGCTCTACAAGTCACGAGAGCAGACTCTGACGGTACGAACTGCGACGGGTGAGGACTCATCAGAAAGACTCGGACGCCGACTTCTTCTAGTTGCTGGTGATCTCGAGAAATTGCAACGGCAGGATGAGTTATTGTGTTCTTTCAATAATGATCATCAGCAACATAAAAATAAGATTGAAAATAACTCTCTGGAACATAAACTCGCCTTTCTTTTCTTGAGTCACGAAGAGAGTGAGCAGGGAGTTTTTCTGCCGGTCTATAGTGAACGCCGTCTGGTTGGTGCTTTTTGTCTTAAACTGAAAGACGAAGGGAGTGAAGATAATCTGATTTTTAAGGAGTTGCTTTTCGGACATGCAGTCCAGTTGGCATTAGCGATCCGTTTTTACCAGCTCTCCCATAAATTACAGGAGTTGCGTGTGAGTGGTGGTGATGGTTCTTCTGCTCTGGTTATGGGACATGCTCTTAAGGTTCCACTTGCGACCTTGCGAGAAAACATTTATATGTTGAATCAGGAAGGTCGTAACGCCGGCTTTACCAGATCCGGTTACCGGCATATTTATTGTCAGAAAATGGATCGGGCCTTAGCCGAGATCAATGCTATAATCTCCAGATACACAATCTCCTCCAAAGAGGAGAGGGCTTTGCCGGAAAGTCTGGCTTCATGAAGTAATATCTTCATCATCCTCCCTTGATCATAATCTGAAATTGGTTGAGCATACCTTTCATCTCTTCGGCCTGAGCACTGAGTTCTTCCGAGGCGGCGGCGGCCTCTTCGGAGCTGGCGGCGTTTTGTTGCGTTATATTGTCAATTTTTGTCAAAGATGAGCTGATCGTTATCAAGGCTTCACTCTGGGCATTTGAGTTTTCCGTTATTTCGCCAATGATGACTTGGGTATTAGTGGCTCCTTCATCGACGGCGGCAAAATCACTGTTTGTCCTCTCCAGTACTTCAGCTCCCTGATTAACCCTTTCCATAGTTTCAGCAATCATCAGCGAGGTCTCTTTCGCCGCCTCAGCGGAGCGGCCGGCCAGGTTGCGCACTTCATCGGCAACGACGGCAAAACCAGCGCCCGCCTCACCGGCCCGAGCTGCCTCAACCGCAGCATTAAGGGCCAGAAGATTGGTTTGAAAAGCTATCTCGTCGATGGTTTTGATAATCTTCTGGGTCTTTTGGCTGGCATCTTTGATTTTCTCCATAGAGTCTATCATCTCATTCATTGAGCTGCGTACTGAGGTGATCATGTTTATGGTTTCGTTAACCTGTTGATCAGCTTTGACGGAATGATCTGCATTATCTCGGGCTTTTTTCTCAATTTCGCTGAAAGAGAGATTGGTCTGCTGCAGGTCTGAAGCCTGTTGTGAAGAGCCTTCCGCCAGCAACTGGCTGGTTGATGAGACTTCACCGGCCGCACTGGTAACCTGGTCGGCTCCTTCATTAAGGCTGCCACTCAAGCGGTCGATGGGGGTGATAACTTGGCGGGCAATCAGAAAATAGATTAAGACAATGGCAATCAGGGCACCGGCGATGCCGACCATTATGCTTTTTTGTCTCAGGGAGGCATTGGTGCTGTAAGTGTTGTCGATATTTTTACGTACCATGATACCGCCCAAAACTTTTCGGCTGCTACCGTGACAGTGGTGGCAGTTTTTTTCGTTGAGAATAGGTTTGGCGATGCTGATGTAGTGGCGGTTCTCAATCCGCTCTTCATAGGGCTCGGAAAGAGCTCGGTCGCCATTGAGAAAACCGTTGATTTTTTCGGCCAGAGCGGGGTTTTGCAGGGTCTCTCCAAGAGTTTTTCCGGCAAGTTTCTTTTGGGTTGTGTAACTGATTTTCCGCTTGAAATCGAAGATAAAGATTTCGATATCGTCCATCTCCTGACTGATGGAGCTCATCAGGTTCTTTACAGTTCTTTCATCATTGACTGCCATAGGTCCTTTGATGCCGTTATGGATGGCCTGGGAGAGACGGGCTGCAGCATGGCCGGCTTCGTTTTTTAAGGCTCGTTGCTGGTCGATGGTATTGATTGTGATGAGCAGGCCGATAAGCAGGGTCAAAAGAGCGATCAGGCTGACGGTTATTTTAAACTGCAGGCTGCGTTTGGTGTTCATCAGTGAGCCCCTCCATGGACTAGAGGTTTGAAATCGAAAGCCGCAACTCTTTCCTGGTTATGGCAGCCGGTGCAGTGTTCGATATTTACTTTTTTTATGATATCTTCAGGATCCTCACTTTCCCGATGGAGACTGCCGGGGCCGTGGCAAGATTCGCAACCCAGATTGCTGAGCTCAGGCGTCTCTTCCATAGATCTGAAACCTCCTGGTTTGCCATAGCCGGTAGTGTGGCACTCAAAACAACTTTTGAACTCGGCTTCAGTCAGGCCCTTCTTAAGTCCCAGGAGACTATCGAAAGAGTGGGCTTTTTTAGAAAAAGTGGTAAAACTTTCATACTCTTTTTCGTGGCATTCGGCACAAACGGCAGAACCGACATAGAGTTTCTCTGCAGCCCCTGCCGGGCTCTTTACTCCGGTCAGGATAACTGCCGAAAATAGGATGAAAACAATAATTAATGGCGAAGGGAATAATTTTCTGCAGATATGGTAGCGCTTGTTCTTGAAAGAGGGCATAGACCTTCTCCTTAAAAACTTTTTTAGTGCTGACTTTCTTTCGTTGGGGTTGTGATATATTTCATTATAGTATGATGTAGCATGGTTTTTTCTGTTTGTAAAATAGTATTTTAAAGATAGTGAAATAAACGATCGTCTATGGGGAAGAGACTTTGAAAGTATGTTGGAAATATGTTATAGTTGATTGTCGATTGGATTTAATGTGAGATTACCTTTATGTTTTCGGCTCTGCCGGGTTAGGTGATGATATATGATATCCCGCTTTACCGCCATTTTGGTTGTGGTCATTATTCTCTCGTTTGTTCTGTTAGGCGGCGCGCTGACTTTCTTTGAATATGAGCGCTTTGCCAGGCAACTGGATGAATTTAAGGAAGAGGTGGTTCTTGAGCAGCGTCGGACGGTTCGTATGGAGGTTGAACGGACGATCGAATATCTGGAAAGTCGGCGCCGCCAAGTTGAAGGCGTGGCTCGTAAAAGGCTTATGGGGCGGGTCTATAGAGCCCAGGCAGTCTTCGATAATCTCAAGGTTGTCTATGGAGAGACACTGGATGATGAGAAATTGTTGCAGATGTTTTTCACGGTTTTACGGCCGCAACGTTTTATCGACAAGGGCTACTATTTTATCTCTGATTTTACCGGAATCAGTCGTCTAAATCCTAATCGGCCGGAGTTTGAAGGATTTTCTCTGGCCGGTAAAACCGATAGCCGGGGTTTGGATCTGGTGGCGGCGTTTACTCGGATTGCCGAAGAAGAGGGTGAAGGATTTCAGCGTTACTATTTTCGTAAGCCCGGCGAATCAAAGGAAAAAGATTTTCCTAAGCTGGCCTTTATTAAACGTCTTGAGCCCTGCGAGATGTATATTGGTAGCGGAATTTACCTTGACGATTTAGAAACTGAAATTCAGGATGATATTGGAGCCTATATTAAATCGTATCGTTTTGGTTACAACAACAGCGGCTATATCTTCATTATCAAGATCCATGACCTCAACGGCGGGGAGGGGTTCGGAACCATGTTTGCCAACGCCAATCGTCCCGACCTGATTGGCAAGCCTCTTTCTGACAATGTGACCGACGCTCATGGAAAATTTTTCCGCAGGGAATTTCTTAAAGGTTTAAGGGAGCAAGGTGAATGTTATGTTAAGTACTGGTATAAGAGGTTTGATCAACTTGAGCCTGAACCGAAGCTGACTTTTTTCAAGCATTATACTGCAGCTGGTTTGATCGTCGCGGCTGGAAGTTATCTGCCTGAAAATGAGAAATTGATTGCCCTGCGGCGCGGAGAATTAATCTCCAGGTTGCAACGGGATCTGTGGCCGATATTGATCACTTTGGCAATAATCTCTTTGCTTATGTTGTTGCTGTCGCGTTGGTGGACGAGAAAAAGCGGGCGCGAGTTTGATCGCTTTAGAAGTTTTTTCAGTCGTACCGCAATTCGGGGTGAGAAGCTCAATGAGGAGGATTTTTCTTTTCCGGAGATGCAGGTTTTAGCTCAGGATGCCAATTTGATGCTGGCTGAACGGGATCAATTGGATGAGAAGTTAAGGGAGCGGGAAGAACTATTTCGAACGCTGACCGAAACCAGCCCAGCTGGAATTTTAATCCATCAAGGTGAGGGTCTGATGTATGCCAACCCGTCAGTGTCGGTTATCACTGGCTACAGCAATGAAGAGTTGGTCGGTATGCCTTTTTGGCAATTGGTTCATCCAGAGATGAAAAATTTGGTTAAAGAGCGAGGTCAAGATCGTTGCAGAGGGGTGCCTAATGTCCCCTCAAGTTATCAGTTCAAGGTTATTTGTAAAGATAAAAAAGAGAGATGGTTGATTTTTTCTTCAGCTCCAATCATCTACCAGGGGAAGCCTGCAACTTTTGGTAATATAGTTGATATTACGGAAAAAATAGAGGCTGAAGAGGCTCTGGTGGCGGAGCAGGCTAAAAGTGAAAAGGAGTTGGAGAGAGTGCGTAAGATGGAGGCTGTGGGTTTGCTGGCTGGCGGTATAGCGCATGATTTCAATAATCTTTTGACGGCTATTTATGGTAATATCTCTTTGGCTCTGATGCAGCTTCAGAGGCCCGAACCGGATTTGGTCAAGACCGGAAAAAACCTGGAAGCCGCGGAACGTTCATCGACCAGGGCTCGTGACCTGGCCCATCAGCTGCTGACTTTTGCTAAAGGCGGCGCACCGGTCAAAGAGCTGGTTGATATTCGGTTGTTGATTAAGGAGACGGCAGAGTTTTCCCTGAGTGGTTCCAATGTTCGCTTGGAATTTGATTTTTCTTCAGAACTTAAGTCGCTGGAGGTTGATAGAGGTCAGTTTTGTCAGGTGATTAATAATCTGGTCCTCAATGCCGATCAGGCCATGCCTGATGGCGGAACCCTGGTTGTCAGAGCAAAAAATGTTGTTCATGATGATATCGGTGATGCAGTCAGCATAACTTTTACGGATGAGGGGGTCGGGATTCCGACCCAATATCTGGATAGAGTGTTTGACCCCTACTTTACGACCAAACAGGAGGGCTCAGGCCTTGGTTTAGCAACTATTCATTCAATTGTAACGCGCCATGGCGGCCAGCTCACGGTTACTTCCGAACTTGGTCAAGGCAGTTGTTTTACAATTATTTTACCGGCTTCCGGCCGGGAGGTTGAAAAAGGAATAGAAAAGATGGAAATGGTTAGTGGTTCCGGTCGTATTCTGGTGATGGATGATGAAGATGTTATTCGTGAGGTCTGTGTTGAACTTCTGACTGATCTGGGTTATGAAGTCGAAAGTGTGGCTGACGGCCAGACCATGCTCGGGCATTATAAGGCAGCCTTGCAACAGGAGACGCCCTACGATTTGGTTATTATGGATCTTACCATACCTGGTGGGATGGGGGGTAAGGAGGCGATGGCCGCACTGCTTAAGATTGATCCTCAGGCGCGAGGGATAGTCTGCAGCGGATATTCAAATGATCCGGTAATGGCCGATTTTAAAGCCTACGGTTTTCAGGGCAGCTGTGCAAAACCATTTCAGTTTACAGTTTTGACCCAAGTTGTAAAAGAGGTGCTTTCCTGATGGGTTATAAAACCCTGGCTGCTTGCGTGGGCGACCTTGAACGTCACAAGATGCTCAAGCGAATCGATTGTGAGCTTGATCCGGTACTTGATATTGGTGCCGTGCAGCGTCGTGTTTATAGGGCGGGTGGACCGGCTCTGCTTTTTACCAAGGTTAAGGGCTATCGTTTCCCGATGCTTGGCAACCTTTTTGGAACTTTGGGACGAACCCGTTTTATTTTTCGGGATGCGCTACGGGATATTGATCTACTTACTGATTTGAAAGTAAATCCGGCGGAGGTTCTGCGTCAGCCTGCTCGTCTGCGGCATCTCCCCCGAGCTTTAGTGCATCTTTTTCCCCGGCGGGTTTCGAGCGGGCCGATTAAGGCACGGGAAACGCTTATTGAACGTTTGCCGCAACTGAAATCATGGCCCGATGATGGTGGTGCATTTGTTACTCTCCCTCAAGTTTATTCCGAGGATCCGGAAAGGCCGGGTTGGCGATTTTCTAATCTTGGTATGTATCGGGTTCAGCTCTCCGGAGGAGAATATCAGCCCAATTGTGAAGTAGGTCTCCACTACCAACTTCATCGCGGGATCGGGCTCCATCATGCCGCAGCTCGTAAAAATGGTTCTCAATTAAAAGTAAATATTATCGTCGGCGGTCCCCCGGCTTTGGCTGTGGCCGCGGTTATGCCGTTACCCGATGGGATGCCGGAACTCTCTTTTGCTGGTCTGTTAGGTGGTCAGCGCTTGACTATACTACAATCTGAAGGTTGTCTGCCGATTCCATCGGAGGCCGATTTTTGTATCTGTGGCACGGTCATCGATGAAAAATTGTTACCCGAAGGGCCTTTCGGTGACCATCTCGGTTACTATAGTCTGGCTCACGATTTTCCGGTGGTCAAAGTCGAAAAGGTTTATCATCGTCCCGGAGCGATCTGGCCCTTTACTTCGGTCGGCCGACCGCCTCAGGAAGATACGGTTTTTGGTAAATTCATTCATGAACTTACCGGCAGCCTGATTCCTTCGGTGCTGCCGGGGGTTGCCGGAGTTCATGCGGTTGACGCCGCCGGGGTTCATCCTTTGCTTTTAGCCCTGGGTAGTGAGCGTTATCTTCCTTATGAAGGACGTCGCGAGCCCCGGGAGCTTTTGACCCAGGCCAATGCGATTTTAGGGCAGGGTCAACTCTCTCTGGCCAAGTATTTGCTGATAGTTGCGCAAGAGGACAATCTTGAGCTCGATCTTAATGATATGCCGGCCTTTTTACGGCATTTGCTGGAGCGGGTCGACTGGCGCCGGGATCTGCATTTTCAGACTAGAACCACGATTGATACGCTTGACTATTCAGGATCCGGACTCAATCAGGGATCGAAGGTGGTGATCGCGGCAGTTGGTGAAAAAAGGCGGGATCTGCTCGAAAAATGGCCCCTGGAATGGAGTCTGGCGGATGGTTTTTCCGAACCCCGCCTGATTTTGCCTGGTGTTGCCGTAATTAAAGGACCTCGCTGTCGAGAGGAGAGCCGCAGCTTGACGCAGGTGGCGATTAAGGGCTTATTGCGAAAATTGGCGCAAAATCGTCAGGAAGAGGGTTTGCCGTTGTTAGTTGTCGTTGATGATAGTGAATTTGCGGCCCGTACGCTTAATAATTTTCTTTGGGTTACATTTACCCGTTCTGATCCGGCCCAGGATATCTATGGCGTCAGGGCTCGGATTGTTGATAAACATTGGGGTTGTAGTGGGTCGTTGTTGATCGATGCCCGCCATAAAGAGCATCATGCTCCATTGCTGATCGAGGATGCTGAAAGCCGTGACCGGATTGAGTCTTTAGCTGTAAAGGGCGGCCCTTTAGAGGGTTTGTTTTAGGAACTATGGCAGAACTATTTTCTCTTTATCAGGAAAAAGAGGTGTTTCGTGCTTGTCGGGTTCTTTTTGGTGCTCAAGTGACACTGAACCCTGATTTTCTGGCTTATCTTCAGCTGGATGGGGTTCGGGCCGCTTATCGTTTGCAGGCCAAGTCAACCCACCCGGATCGTTTTCCGGGGGCGAACTTGTTTTTCCTGCAACGTCAAGCTGAGCTTTTTCACCGGGTAACGGCTGCCTATGACATTCTGAATAATTTTTTGAGTGTCAGAGAGAGGGGGTTATGGTCTCCGAAAAGATCTGATGTAGTTATGCCTGGTCGTCGGTCTGCAACCAGCGGAGATATCCACGGAAGGGCAGAGCGGAGACGGGCGCGGAGAGATTCTCGGTCTTTCTCTGGAAAAATCTATACGAGTTCTCCCGGCCTTAAACTGCCTCAGCGCCCCCTGCCTTTTGGTCTCTATCTTAATTATCGAGGTTTAATATCCCATGCCGACCTGGCTCGGGCTCTGGTCTGGCAACGGCGTCAGCGTCCGCGTATGGGAGACCTTTCCCAGAGTTGGGGGCGACTTAATGAAGTGGAGGTGAAAACTATCCTTCAAACCCGTCGTCAGGGACTCAGTCGTTTCGGTGAAAAAGCCGTAGACTTGGGTTTTTTAAACCAGTTTCAAGTTGATACGATGATCCATTTTCAGCGCTCAAAACAGCGGCCATTGGGGGAGTTTTTTGTTGAAGAGGGCAAGATTTCCCACTTTTTGATTGAAAAACTGGTTTCAGAGTTGCATGATCATAATGAACAGGTTCTTCTGGATACTCCCTTCCTGCGCCGTTTCCTGGGAATTTTCTTTTAATCACCCGCGTCCGGCGCTGCCCAAGACACTTTCATTCTTGTCGATAATCATTTTCGTTAACTCATCTCGAGCCGGCCCTAAGTATTTGCGAGGGTCGAACTCTTGCGGTTGCTCAGAGAAAACTTTGCGAATGATAGCGGTCATAACCAAACGGCCGTCTGAGTCGATGTTGATTTTACAGACGGCGGACTTGGCGGCTTGTCTGAGCTGTTCGGCGGGAATTCCGACTGCGGCCTCAAGTTTGCCACCGTGTTGGTTGATGGTATCGACATATTCGGGCAGGACTGAACTGGATCCGTGCAGGACAATGGCAAAACCGGGAATTCTGCGTTCAATCTCTTCCAGAATGTCGAACCGCAGTGGCGGTGGCACCAGAACTCCTTGCTCATTAAAACTGCATTGTGAGGGTTTGAATTTGTAGGCTCCGTGCGAGGTGCCGATTGAGATGGCGAGAGAGTCGACTCCGGTTCGGCGAACAAAATCTTCGACCTGATCAGGATCGGTATAGATCGATTTGGCGGCTACTACATCATCTTCAATTCCGGCCAGTACGCCAAGCTCTCCCTCAACTGAAACTTCGTAACGATGGGCGTATTCTACAACTTTGGAAGTCAGGGCAACATTCTCTTCATAGGAGAGGTGAGAGCCGTCGATCATAACTGAAGAGAAACCGCTTTCAATACATGAAATACAGAGTTCGAGTGAATCTCCATGGTCAAGATGGAGGGCGATCGGGTTACTGTGGCCAGCTTTACGGGCCATAGCGACGGCTCCTTCGGCGAGATAACGGAGCAGGGTTTGATCGGCATATTTTCGGGCTCCACTTGAGACCTGAATTATAACCGGTGAATTGGATTGTCCGCAGCCATTGATAATTGCCTGCAATTGCTCCATATTGTTGAAATTGTAGGCCGGGACAGCATAACCATCTGTAAAAGCTTTTTTAAACATCTCTTTGGTATTGACAAATCCCAATTTTTGATAATTAACAGCCATTGTTTTCTACTCCTTAAATTTTATTCTATCCAACAACTCACGAGCCTGTTCTCGTGTTTTTTGTTGGTCTGCTCTCAGGTTGTCGATAATTGCAGTAAAAAATGTCGGTTTTTTTTCTTTTCCCGGTTTTTCAAAGTGCCGGGTTGAAGTGAAAATCGAGATTAACAGAGCTCCACTTAAAAGCAGCAGGGCGATCCCGGTTAAATGGTGATAGTTTTTGGTTGATTTAGTGTAGGATCGATTGGTAGATTCCAAAGCTCGAGGGGTGATGATCTCTCGATCAAGAAAGTCAAGAGTGATGCGGCAGGTATGAAATTGGCCGATTATGCTGAGGTTGAGTATTTCGTTCAAGCTGTGTTTGCCGTCAAAAAGCTGGTAGACTTTAAACTCATACGGGTCGAATTGATTTTCCAGTCCTTTCTGGAATAGAGATGAATCTTCAGTTGAGAAATCATCTTTGTCTAAAGATAAGGTTGTTTCATAAACTCTATCCAGAGGCTGTAGTCTTTTTTTCATGACCTCCATTTCATCAATTTGGCGCATCGCTTCGAGAATGATGAAATTGGTATCTTGGGGCGGAAGAAAGGGGTTGCTTTTAATTTCGCTGGTAGGGATAAATTTATAACGGCCTTTGACCCACTGCAGAGTAATGATGAATGATTCTATCAGGCGCCGCAGGTTCAGTTTTTGGAGCTCTTCACGGCTGATGATTTTATTTTTTAATAATGCTCTTTCCACGGCGTGGGTGGGGTTGGAGGCATGTTCTTCCAAGAAAGCGAGAAAACGTTGTTCTTCAAGATCGCAGCCTTCGATCAGAATGGTTTCAAGGTCAAGGGAATGGCCGGGAAAGTGGCAATTAAAATCAACCAGGCTGCCATCTTTGAACGCCCATGAACAGCTGCCGTCATCTCCGTCGACACTTAAGAGTCCACATTTTACTTGCTGGGTGATAAGCTGCATAACATCTGTCAGCTCAAAATTTTCGAGGTCGGCATTTAGGCCTTTGGCAACCTGGGGAAGGCTCATAGGTTGCTCCTGGAGGTGTTTTGGCGTTGTCGTTGGTAGTAGATTAAAGCCATAATGGCAAGGTTGATGCTCCAGATGATGAGTGGAAGAATAATTGTTAACCACGAAGTTGAGGGTGGAAATGGGTTCATGATGCCGGTTTGACAGATGAGGAGGTTATAAATATAGAGCAGGGTTGGGAGCAATAAGCAGAGAGCGATAAAAAATTTATCAGTGATAAAGAGGTAAAAACCAGGTAGGAGGAGACCGCCAAGTATCAGGGTCAGGTTGCGTAATCGGTTTTCGGGCCGGGCTTGGTTAGGTTGGGCCACTGTATTTATCGGTAGAGCGGATACCGTCAAGCGATTACGCATGCGGCAGGCCGGGCAGTTCTTCACTTTTTGTTTGCGATTCG
>JAYEMC010000296.1:0-2435 GCA_034717935.1 Pseudomonadota bacterium
GGTGGTTGATGGGGTTTGGCGACGGCGTAGAAGTGTTGGCGCCGAAAGAGCTACGGGAAGAGTTTGAGGAAATAGCAGAAAATTTACTCGAGATTTATCAGGGTTAGGTAGCAAGAAAAATAAGTTGTGCAGAAAATAACCTGTAAGGTACTAATCGGTTAATAATTCTTTGTCCCAAGGAACAACCTTCCTGCAACCAAGATCGATCACCTTTTCTCCGCCGTAAATACAGATGCCGTTATCTCTTCCCTGGAGTTTGTTGAGCCAATTTATATTTTTAAAGTAACTCGGATTAAACGTCATCCCGCTTTTGATCTCGATAAGCTCAAGATGGGTTCCTTTATCAATTACCAGATCAACTTCATGGCCGTGCTGGTCACGCCAGAAATATAGCGGGGCATCTCTGCCTTGATTAGCGTAAAATTTGAGATGTTCGGAGATAACCCAGTTTTCGAATATCAAGCCTCGTAATGGATGTACTTTCAGTTGCTCTACATTGTTTATCCTGAGCAGGTAGCAGAGCAGGCCGGAATCGTAAAAATATACTTTTGGAGATTTGGTAATTCGTTTGTTAAAATTTTTGAAATGGGGTTGCAGAATAAAGCAGATATAACTTGTCTCAAGAGCACTCAGCCATTTTTGTGCGGTAGGATGGGTTATCCCGGCATCATTTGCGAGCGAACTGTAGTTGACAAGTTGTCCAACCCGGCCAGCTATAAGTCTTAAAAAATTATCAAAGGCCCTGAGATTTTCGATATTAATAACGTTTCTGATATCCTTCTCAACATAGGTCACCAGATAATCGCTAAGCCAGGTAGTCGGATCGAGCTGCTCCTTATAAATTCTCGGGTAGCCACCATAAAAGAGCGTATTGTCAATATCGTCAAACCTGATTTCTGCGGGAAATTCGCTGCGCGCGAACGGCAACACCTCAAGTATCCGAGTTCTGCCGGCCAGACTTTGGGATATCTTCTCGGATATTTTCAGATTGTTGGAACCAGTTAAAATAAACTGCCGCCAATCCGTATCATCATCAAGAATTTCCTGTAAATAGGAAATAATCTCCGGCACCCGCTGTATCTCATCAAGGATTACGGACGATTTGACAGCGGTCAAAAACCTTAGCGGATCATAGAGAGCTGCATCCCGGATGTCGGGATTTTCGAAGTTATAATACTCAAAACTTTTGAAAAATTTTCTGGCAAGCGTGGTTTTTCCCGATTGTCGAGGGCCAATCAAGGTAATCGCACGGTACTTGGCGGAAACTGAAAGCAGGTATTTCTCGATCTTACGTTTATACATAATACAAACTCTTGATGGCAGGTGATATTGAAAATCGACAGCGCAATTAATCTATTAAAACATTCTTCATTTTCTGGCAATATAATTTCTTGTTGATTGAAAGTCAACAGTTAAATCTACAAAATCAAAGTGAGACCACAACCTTACCGCATTAACTTAACGGAAAACCGTGGATGTTCCAGATTTACGCATTTTTTTTCAAACAAGCCCCCGTCATATCTACAACCATTCCGCTGACTGGCAGATGAATAAAACATCCAACCACGTTTTTTCCGGTGGCGACTGCCACCGCTTCGGCATAGCCGCCAAGCTGTCCTGTAAAAGTAACCGCCTTTTCTGTCGCGGCTTTGTTGTTGCCGGGAAAACTTTTATGGTCGATAATAACATAGCCAGCCGGCACTTCCAGAAGAAGATCGATAACCCCGGAGATGATAGTTCCATTATCCTGCTGTAAGGCAACCGGGTATTCCCTCATCCAGATAGCGTGCGGCCATTTTGCAGTAACCCAAACATTAAGACGATTACTGGCAGCAAGCAGGGCTTCCGGGGCCAGGTTGTGTGCGACCTGCCACCGTTGCAAGATAGCATCAACCATAACCAAACGTTGAGCTTTCTCCTTTTGATAGTCATCTGCACCCAGAAAAGTATGAACAGCCTCACCCAAAGCCTGCATGTCAGGGGTGCCGCTAAGGGCTATGCGCTTAGCGATAGTTTTGCCGGCAAAAACCCCAGCCTGAGCAACCGACAAAAGTGAAGATGCGGCCTGAAAAGCCGAAGGATAATCTTTAATTTTGCCCGGTTTATAGCCAATACCAGGTTGGATTTTCTTGACCCGAGGTGCCGCAGGGCCAGCGGTTCTGGTGAGAATATCCACCTTCCGTCCGGCCCAGTCAGCCTCCTGCTTATGCGGAGAATTCAGGAGATGCTTCCCTTTATTATCGACTAAAAGTCGCAAAATTCCTTTTCCCAAAAAACCCGCCCTACCAGCCAGCACAACTTTATCCCGAGCTCTGGTCCAGCCCACATAAAGCAGACGCAGCTCCTGGCGTTGTTCCTTGTCAGCGCGGATCTGAGTCGCTGAATGATCTGCCAGGCGCTTATGAAAAGGGGCTCCTGTTTTGAAATTCCCATAG
>JAYEMC010000297.1:0-12049 GCA_034717935.1 Pseudomonadota bacterium
GGAGAGTGATGGAAATGCTGGAATTTGTTGTCCCGGCACTCAACCTGAAGGCGATTCTGCCGCAGCTGTTACTGGCTTTGACGGCATTGACCGTACTTTTAGTCGATGTCTTTGCCGGAAAAGAGGGGAAAACCTCCCTGGGAACGCTGTCACTGGTTGGGGTGTTTGCTGCTTTGCTCTCCCTCTTATTGACCCGTGGAAGTTTTGAGTCTGCTTATGCGGGCATGTTGATGGCCGATGGTTTTGGTTTTTTTATCACCCTGATCGTCTGTTGTGTAGCCTTCTTGACGATTCTCGCTTCTATGAATTATGAACGTATCTGTCCGGAAATTAAGGCGGGCGAATATTATTGTTTGCTCCTGTTTGCCGCCTTCGGAATGTCTTTTATGGGCAATGCCGGTAATCTGATTATGATCTTTGTGGCTCTTGAAACCATGTCGATCTCAATCTATGTGCTTGCCGGTTTCAAGCGTGATGACCTTAAATCTATTGAGTCAGCACTTAAATATTTCTTGCTCGGAGCTTTTGCCTCAGGATTTTTACTGTTTGGCTTTGCTCTGGTCTATGGCGCTACCGGCACGCTCGATATTGTTAAGCTTGGAACATATTTTACGGCTCATCCCGAGACCTTGCACCATCCCATGGTTATGGGTGGGATCGCTTTGATGACGGTTGGCTTTGGCTTTAAAATTGCTATGTTTCCCTTTCATATGTGGACACCTGATGTTTACGAGGGAGCCCCGACTGTGGTCACCGGTTTTATGGCGACCGGGGTTAAAGCAGCAGCCTTTGCTGCCTTAATCCGGGTTTTCTTCGTCGGATTTGCTCCTTTACAGGCCGATTGGACAACCATAATGTGGGTTGCCGCCCTTTTGACGATGACTATTGGTAATTTGGTTGCAATAGCCCAGACCAACATCAAAAGGATGTTGGCCTATTCCAGTATTGCGCATGCCGGATACATTCTCATTGCCTTTGTTGTGGGCACTGACTTGGCTCGTTCTGGAGTTCTTTTTTATCTGCTGGCTTATGCTTTTGCCAATATTGGTGCCTTTGCGGTTATTTCAGCAATTGGTAAAAAAGGTGAGGAGTATAGTGAACTTCGTGATTTTGCCGGAGTTGGTTTTAAGTACCCATTACTTGGCCTGATGATGACCATTTTTATGTTCTCAATGGCTGGCATCCCACCGGCGGCCGGATTTATGGGTAAATTCTTTATCTTCTCCGAAGCGATTAAATCCGGTTACATCTGGCTGGCGGTCTTTGGCGTAGTTAATAGTGTGATTTCACTTTATTACTACCTTGGAGTTATTGTGCGGATGTATTTTCAGGAACCGGAGCGCGAAATCAGCATTATCGCTCCTGCCGGTGCCATGATAGCCGCACTTTCCCTGGCTGCATTTGGAGTTCTGCAGATGGGTATGTTTCCTTCATACATTTGGGAACTGGCTCGTGAATCGGCAAAAATGATTATGTAGTAATTATTAGTTCTTAATCTCATTAAGGGGCATGGAAAATTTCCATGCCCCTTTTTTTTGTTCATAAACTTGACGAGAAAACATAAACACTGTTATAGATGAGGACGAAGTAAGTAAAATGTAACTTCTAAAGGTTTGTTTTGCAATCTGTTTTCCCCGGGATAGGCACTTACTGACTAACTTGTGCGTAAAATTGCCAAAACTTTAAATTTACGGCAGCAAAATTTGTGCAGATTTGTGTTTATTTGTGGTTCCGCTTTTTTAACCACAAATGAACACAAATGAACACAAATCAACTCAAATAGAAGCAACCTCTTTGATTCCGGCTTTGCCGGATTAGGAATTGTTAGCATGTTCTCAAAAATCTATTTTAAAGTTTTAGCCGTAACCATACTGATTATTGCAATCTATACGGCGGCGATTATTTTCTTTGTTTCTCCGCGGATTGAAGAGCGAGTGATCCATCTCGAAGAGAAGACCGGGAAAGCTCATTTGCAGGAGATAACGACGGTCGTCGATACGGCTGCAAGAGAACTTAAGAGTTATGAGCAGAATTCGATTGCGATGCACAAAGAGGAGTTAGGAAATATTACCGAGGTTGCATTCAAACTTGTTGAAGAGCTTTATAATTCCTCACAACCTGAGGCGGTCAAAGAGCATATTCTAAATAAAGTGAATGCCTTCAGAGACAACTTGCTACGCTATTTTGATCGGAGTCAAAAGTATTCTTCTCCTGAGAAGATAGAGGGAATCATAAAAGAGTTTGTCAGATTATATAGATATGACAACGGTTCGGGATATTTTTTTATAAATCAGAATACCAGCAATGTGCTCCACCCTATAAAGCCCTCTCTAGAAGGAAGAGAGCTGGTTGATTTGAAAGATAGTGACGGCAAATATTTTATCAGGGAGTTTGCCGAGATAGCAAGGTCACGAAATGAAGGTTTTTGCACATATAAATGGCCAAATCCGACAACAAATCAAATTGAAGAGAAATTGACCTATGTCTTTTATTTTCCCCAATATGATTGGATTATCGGCACTGGTTTTTATCTACACGAGGTAGAGAGACAAAAACAGAAAGAAGCGCTTGAGTACATTGCAAACCTCCACTATGGAGATGATGAATATTTTTTTATTAGTGACTACAATTCAGTGTTGATCGGGCATCCGAGCCTGCAGGTTAAGGATATGTCAAATGTGAAAGATCCAAACGGGGTCTTGATTGTTCCGCCAATGGTTCAGGTTGCCAGAGAGTATGGGCAGGGCTTTCACAACTACTCTTGGCGCAAACTAAAGAGCGAAGAACAACTCTATGAAAAACTTAGCTATGCAAAAGATATCAAGGAGTGGCAGTGGGTTATTGGTACCGGAATCTATCTCGATAGTATAGAACTTGAGGTCAGAAAGAAGAAGGCAGATCTAATTACAAGTTTGAGCAAATTACTGAGCTTAACAAAAATTGGGGAAACCGGTTATATCTATATTTTTGATTCTAAAGGAAATATGATAATCCATCCAAATTCCAATATCGAAGGCACGAATTTCAGCGAACTTGAAAATCCGGGTAAAGATAGTTTTATCCTTGATGATATCATCGATGCTTACGTATCTGGTGCCAAGGTTTTATATTATAAATGGGATAAACCTAGAGATAAAGGCAACTATACTTACGATAAGGTTTCATGGATAGACTATAATTGTGATTTTGATTGGTATATATGTAGTTCAGCCTATATAAGTGAGATAAATTCTGCGGCAAACCAAATGAAACAATATATTTGGCTTATAGCGTTTGTTCTGGTTGCCCTGGCTCTAATAATAAGTGTCTATTTCTTTAAGAAACTGTTCCATCCGATTGAAACTTTATCCCGTAAAGCCCTGCAGGTAAAAAACGGAGATTTGAGTGTTCGCAGTGAAATTATTATGGGTGATGAAATTGGTACGTTGGCCCAGATATTTGACGGAATGCTGGATACGATTGAAGATAATATCCGTACTCTAGATAAAAAGGTAGATGAACGGACGAAAGATCTGGAGGAGCAGAAAGAAGTTTTTGAAACGCTTTTTTATCATACGGCTGATGCAGCGGCAATTATAAAACGGGGGAAAATTATTGATTGCAATGAAGCAGCTCTGGAGATGTACAGGTGTGGTAGTCGAGAGGATTTTGATATACCCCGTTTCTTACCTGAATTTCAACCGGATGGACGTGATTCTTTGTCCCGAGGAATTGAGATGGTGAACATCTGCATGGAGGAAGGTTCTCATAAGTATGAAGAGGCGCAACTCAGGGCCGATGGTGAAGAGTTTTGGGTTTCAGTTACACTGACCAAGATACGAATAAAAGGTGAAAACCTGCTTTACATGGTTAGCAGGGATATTACTGAATCCAAAAAGATAAAAGATGAGTTGCTTGAGGAAAAAGAGAGAGCTGAGGCAGCGACTCGGTCAAAATCGGAATTTCTGGCTAATATGTCACATGAAATTCGCACTCCGATGAATGGTATTATGGGTATGACCCATCTGGTTCTACAAACTGGACTTGATGAGAAACAGAGAAATTTTCTCCAAAAAATAGAAAGTTCATCGCAATCTCTTTTGGCAATTATTAACGATATTTTAGATTTTTCCAAAATTGAAGCGGGTAAACTGGAAATTGAAAATATCAATTTTGATCTTTTCGAGGTTATCGATACGGTTGTTGGTCTGGTTGGGTTAAAAATGCAGGAGAAAAATCTTGAATTAATCGTGAGTTACGGAGTTGATCTTGGTCGAAATTTTAAGGGTGACTCCTTGCGGATTTCCCAGATTTTGACAAACCTTCTTGGTAATGCCGTAAAATTTACCGAGCACGGAGAAATAGGTTTCTATGTGCAAGGGGCAGGAGAGAATCGAGTTCGCTTTGAGGTCAGAGATACCGGTATCGGCATGAGTAAGGAGATGCAGGAGAAGCTCTTTCATTCATTTTCCCAAGCCGATGGCAGTACCACGAGAAAGTATGGTGGTACCGGGTTAGGTCTGGCAATCTCAAAACAGCTGGTCGAACTGATGGGTGGCACAATCCTGGTTGAATCAAAGGAAGGTGAGGGCAGCACTTTTATTTTTGAACTTGAACTAATGTCCGTAATTAAGCCGGAAAAACACTCTTTTTCCTTTGCTGGAAAAAGAGTGTTGATTGTTGAGGATAATTCGACTTGGCAGGAGGTTTTGGAAAATATTCTTCGCACTTTCCAGGTTGAGGTTACAGTCTCCGATTCCGGTTCGGACGCCATTGCCAGGCTTGACAAATGTCGTAATAATCCTTTTGATCTGATTCTTATGGATTGGCATATGCCTGGACTTGATGGTATTGAAACCACCAGGCTGATCAATAGTTCCTTTCTATCCTCAGGGGGGCCTCCTCCGCCGACGGTTATTATGGTTAGTGCATATCGACAGGAGAGCATTGTCAATTTGGCAAAAGATGTCGGCATTCAAACATTTTTACAAAAACCGGTCAATCCGTCGGTTTTACATGATGTTTTGCTTGAAGTTTTTTCAGGTGGTGGTTCAGCCCTGTATCTTAATGACCGGCAAGAGCGGGCAACTTTGAAAGATGAACTGTCGGTTTTACGTGGTAAATCAATTCTTTTGACCGAGGATAATATTACAAATCAAGAGATCATTCTGGGCTTGCTGGATGGTAGTGGACTCGATATTGATATTGCAGATAATGGTCGGCAAGCGGTAGAATTATGGGGCGGTAAAAGTTATGACTTAATCTTGATGGACTTGCAAATGCCGATTATGGGTGGCTATGAAGCGACCAGGCTTATTCGTGAAAAGTCGCCGGATGTTCCGATAATAGCGCTTACAGCCAATGCCATGGCGGATGATGTGGAAAAAACCCGTCTGGCAGGCATGAATGAACATCTCGTCAAACCGATTGAGGTGGAAAAATTATATGAAGTACTTTTGCGCTATCTCGCCGGGAAAAACGTCGGAGAAGGGCGCAGTGAAAGCAGAGAAGAGACAACTTCTGAGGGCGTATCCACGATTTTTACGGCTAAAAATTTTCAATTCATCGATGTACAAAAGGGGTTAAGTCATCTCGCCGGCAATGAAAACCTATATGTAAAGATTTTGCAAAGTTTTATTAAAGAGTTTCAGGGGGTTAATCTTGATCTAAAAGATTATGATAGCTTTGCTCGGATTATCCATACCCTTAAAGGTTTGAGTGCTAATATCGGAGCCCATAGTTTAAATAAAACATGTCAGGAATTGGAAGATCTGCCGGATGAATCCCTGTTGCCGCTGCTGTATGTTCAATTGCAACAGGTTATTGATGAAATTGAGAGAAATCTGACAGATGAAAACGACAGTGAAAGTGGATCCACAGAAGAGATCAGTGATGAGCTTTATGGTGAAAAAATTGAGGCTCTTAAAGTCGCTCTTTCTCGCAGGCGGACAAGAGAGTGTTTTCCTGTTATAGAGGAGCTTAAACATTATAAAATCGGTCAGATCCAAAGCGAGTTAATTGTTGTGTTGGAAGAGCGATTGAAAGCGAGAGATTTTAAGGCTGCGATGGCTCTTCTGAATGGTGACGGATGATGAGAAGACGAATCATCTTAGCGGTTGATGATACCGTTACTAATCTCGATATTTTGGTAGGCCTACTCAATGATTACGATGTAATTGAAGCTACCGGGGGAGTTGAGGCTTTGGAGATCGTAGCTGAGGAGGAGGTTGATCTAATTCTGCTCGATATCATGATGCCGGGGATGGATGGCTATGCGGTCTGTCGAAAACTCAAGGAGAACGAAAAAACAAAAGATATTCCGATTATTTTTATAACTTCCAAAACCGATGAGGATGCGATAGAGAAGGCGTATGATACAGGTGGGGTTGACTATGTTACTAAACCCTTTAAACCGAAAGAGCTTCTGGCTCGGGTAAAGATTCAGCTGGCCCATCAGGAGATGATTGAAAAGTTAGAGCTTATGGCTTCGCACGATCCGATGACCGGAATTTATAACCGGCGCAAATTTTTTGAATTGGCAAACCGCAAATTTAGCGAAAGCACTGAAAACTTATATGCCGCGATGATTGATATCGATAAATTCAAGAAGATCAACGACATCTACGGTCATCCCACCGGCGACCGGGTGATTAAAGCTGTGACAGCTATTATTGGTGAAAACATTGATGAAGGTTCAGTCTTTGGCCGTCTCGGAGGCGAAGAATTTGCGGTTGTATGTAGTCATCCGGATCAAGAGTGTGTTGTCGAAAGGTTGGAATTGATCAGAAAAAAGATCGAACAACTGGAACTCAGGAGTGAAAGCGGAGAGCTGATTCGCTGTACTGTCAGTGAAGGTGTGGCGAAAGCCGACAAAACTATCGGAAACCTTGATGAGCTTCTTCAGCTAGCCGATGAAATGTTGTATAAGGCAAAAGGTTCCGGTCGTAACAAGGCCGTTTTCAGGATGCGCCAGTCTTAGATGTTAGTGTCCCAGATAGGCTTTGTGGATGTCGGGGTTTTTCAGAAGTGCAGCCGCGTTGCCGGAAAGAATGATTTCGCCGGTTTCTAAGAGATAACCCCGATGAGCAAAGTCAAGAGCCAGTTTGGCGTTTTGTTCAATTAGAAGGATGGTCATACCCTCCTGGTTGAGTTTTTTTAAGGCTCGAAACATATCATACATGAGTAACGGAGCCAGGCCCATCGAAGGTTCATCAAGCATCAAGAACGTACACCCCGACATCAAGGCGCGGCCGACGGCCAGCATCTGTTGTTCGCCGCCGCTTAATGATTCGCTGCGTTGATGGCGGCGTTCAGCCAAGCGTGGAAAAAGCTCAAAGACATGATCATAATCTTTTTTGAGATCATCACCCTTAGGGCGGGAAAATGTGGCCAGAGTGAGGTTCTCGGTAACCGTCAGATTGCCGAAGATATGGCGGCCCTCCGGGGCTAAAGCGCAGTGTAGTTTACGGACGACATCATGGGGCTCGGTTTTGATAATCGATTGCCCGTTAATTAAAATGTCACCGGCAGCAAGGCGTGGCGCTTCGGGAGGCGGGAGTCTGGTTATGGCATGTAACGTGGTGGTTTTCCCCGCGCCGTTAGCCCCGATTAAGGTGACGATTTCACCCTTTTCGACCGTAAAACTGATGCCATGCAGAGCCGAGATGTTACCATATTTGACCTCAAGGTCGCGGACTTCAAGAAAGGGTGCGTGGAAATTATTCATGGTGCTCATTATAGTTGATCATCACCCAGGTAAGCTTTGATTACCTCCGGGTTTTGTTGGATTTCTGCTGGGGTGCCTCTGGCGATCTGGCGGCCGAAGTCGATCACGGTAATGCGTGAACATAAACTCATCACCACTTTCATCTGATGCTCGATCATCCAGATACTCAAGTCGAATTGGTCGAAAATCCATTTTATCAGCGTGATTAGTTCACTGACATCGGTTGATTGCAGCCCGGCAGCCGGTTCATCAAGAAGCAGGAGTTTGGGTCCGGAAGAGAGGGCGCGGACGATCTCTACTTTACGCTGCATGCCGTAGGGCAGGTTTCCGGGCTTTTCCCCGGAAAATTTGTCGATCTTGAAAATCTCAAGCAGCTCCAGAGCCCGATGGCGAATATCTTTTTCTCGCTTGAGATAGCGGGGGGTGCGAAAAAAGAGGCTGCCGAGACCGTAACCGAGCTGATAATGCTGGGCGACAAGAATATTGTCAAGCACCGACATATCTTTCCAGAGCCGGATATTTTGAAAGGTACGAGCAACACCTAAAGCTGAAACCCGATGCGGTTTGACTCCGGCCAGGTTGCGGCCTTGAAATATGATTTGACCATGGGTTGGTTGATAGAAACCACTGACCAGGTTAAAGACTGTTGTCTTGCCGGCTCCGTTGGGGCCGATCAAGCCGACCAGTTCGCGTTGCTCAAGGTTTAAATTGAGCTCGGAGACGGCACAAATACCACTGAAAAGCTGGGTTAAGTCTTTTATCTCAAGTAAAGTCATGATGGCGTCGTAAAAAGCGTTTTCAGACCGCTATGCGGCCACATATGTGTAAATAACAAATGGACTTTATCGCACATTATACCTATTTTAGGCGCAATGCAAAACTCTTGTAATATCAAGTGGTTGCAAGTAGTTACTTAGAAGTTCCGATATCCTGCGTTGTTGTGGTTTCCCAGACACTCGACATACTACATGTATGGTCTCGCGCCTGGGAAACCACAACATCTTGTCTATCGAAATTTTTACTTAGCCATCCCGTGACTTCATGCCTGCTTTACCTGTTACTTAAACTTGTAGAATTTTTTTAAACGGGGGAAAATATCACTCAATTCACGATGGCCCATGATCCCTTCTGGGCGAAACTGCATGATTATGATCAAGAGCAAGGGGATCGCCACCCACTTGATAATCTGTAAGGGTCGTAAAAGTTCCAACATCAGAGTGAAAACAACGGCCGCAATGATCGAGCCGGAGATCGAACCCATGCCACCCAGATAAACCATGACCAGGGCTTCGGTCGATTTCAAAAGGTCGAATGATTTCGGGTTGATATAGCCGATAGTATGGGCGTAGAGGCCGCCGGCGATGCCCGCCAGACCGGAAGAGATCATGAAGGTGACAAGTTTGATGCGGTTGGTGTTGACACTCATGATCTCGGCCGCAACTTCGTCTTGGCGGATCGCTTCAACCCCTTTGCCGTAAGTTGAACTCATGTAGCGGCGAATAATTATAATTGAAAGTACCATAAAGATAAAAACCCAGAGTATCATCCAGGGAATTTCGGCGCACTCTTCCATGGCGAAGATGACCCGGCGCATACCCATGAAACCGCGGGCTCCGCCGATTGTGTCAATATTGATAATTGTGGAAATAATTATGTAGTTTGCAGCAATGGTGATGATTGCCAGATAATCGTCACGTGTGCGAAATGAAGGAAGTGCCACCAGCAGGCCGGTAAATGCGGCCGCGATACCGCCGCAGATCAGCACCAAGGGGAACCCGTAAGCAGCCAGTTCCGGGGGGAGCAGCGGAGCCCCAAAGACCTTGCTTTTGGTGAAGAGGGCGACCGACAAAATTGAAGAAACATAAGCCCCAACCGCAATAAAACCGGCATGGCCGCAAGAGAATTCTCCCATATTGCCGTTGACCAGGTTAAGACTCGACGATGTGATGATATTGATGCCCATAAAGAGGATGATCGTCTGGATGTAGAGGTCGATGACTTCAAACCAGGCCAATCCCATCAGGGTGGACAAAAGAATGATAAGTAAAATAGGGACGTTAAAACGTTTCATTTAGGTGCTTATATTTTTGTCGTCTGCGGGACGCCAAAAAGCCCTGTTGGTTTAATCGTTAGAATCAACAGAAGTATGGAGAAGGCGATCAGATCCCGATAAGACGATGGGAAGACGGCGACTACCATAATCTCAATGATGCCGAGAATGAAGCCGCCGGCGAAAGCTCCACGGATATCACCAATGCCGCCGACGACGGCGGCGATAAAAGCCTTCCAGCCGATCGACATACCCATATAAGGATCTAAGATCGGGTATGAGAGGGCAAAAAGAATACCCGCCAGCCCCGCCATTGATGAGCCTAAGACAAAAGTAAAAACTATCACCGTATCGATCGGAATACCCATCAGGGGAACCGCGAATTTGTCATATGAAATGGCTCGCATGGCCATCCCGACCTTGGTTTTGGTGATAATGAAATGGAGCACGATAAAACTTAAGATTGAAGTCAGGATAACCCCGATCTTAAGATTGGTGACATAGACGGAGCCGAATTTGTAGACGACTTTGTCGATCAGCTCCGGGAATTTTTTGCGGCTCGCCCCGAGAACCAGGAGATTGCCGTTTTCTAAGATTAATCCGGCCATCAGGGCCGTGATTACGACATAGAGACGATTGGCACCTTTGCGTCGTAAAGGACGGTAAGCGATGCGCTCCAGCGTGACCCCGACCAGGGAGGTCAAAACCATAGTCAAAGGGATGGTTAAGGCCAGAACCGCCCAACCGGGGAGAAGGGCGGGCATGCCATATTTCCCGAGCAGAGCCCCTGAGATAAAAAAGGCGATATAGGCGCCGACCATAACGATATCACCATGCGCGAAATTAATCAGGCGCAAGACGCCGTAGACCAGCGTATAGCCCAGAGCAATCAGGGAGTAAAAACTGCCCCACTGCAGGGCGTTTAATAAATTTTGTAAAAGGGTCTCAAGCACAGCTGACTACGGACAGACTGATTTGGTGAAAACAAATTCGCCTTTTTCATTGATTCGAACAACCACGGCGCATTTGATCGGGTCACCTTGGGCATCAAGTTTCATGCTGCCGGTGATGCCGGCAAAACTTTTGATGTTAGACATGGCTTCGCGAACGGCTTTACGGTCTTTACGCAATTTGCCGCTCAGGTTGCCGCTCTCCTGGATAGCTTGAAGTACGAGTCGGGTGGCATCCCAGGTCAGGGCCGCGACATCATCCGGGATATAGCCGTATTTGGCCTGATAGCGGTCGATAAACTCTTTTGTCGCACCCTTGGCTCCGGCGGCCGCGTAATGAGTTGAGAAAAAGTGGCCGATACAGTCGTCGCCGCAGAGCGTCATAAGTTCCGCCGAGCCCCAGGCGTCAGAGCCCATAAAGGGGCCCTTCCAACCCAAATCATGGGCCTGTTTAACGGTTAGGGCAACTTCGTTGTAGTTGTTGGGTAAAAAGATGAAATCGGGTTTGGCGGCAATGATCTTGGTTAGCTGGGCACTGAAATCCTGATCCTTGTCCCCATAACTTTCAAAACCGACGACCGAGCCGCTGCCGTTTTTCTTTTCAAAATCAGCTTTGAAAATTTCGGCCAGACCTTTACTGTAATCATTGGCCAGAGCGTAGAGGACGGCAGCAGTCTTGGCCTTAAATTGAGCCATTGCAAAATCGACGGCAACCGGCCCTTGGAAAGGATCAAGAAAGGCGGCGCGAAAGACGAAAGGACGATCCAGTGTGGTATCGGGATTAGTCGACCAGGGCGAGACCATGACGGTTTCGTTCAGGTCACAGATTTCACCGGCCGGTACCGCCTGTTTACTGGAGTTCGGGCCGATAATAGCCAGCACTTTGTTGCGGTCGATCAGCTTTTGGGCGACGGCAACGGCAGATTCGGCTTTAGATTCGTTATCTTCATAGACGAACTCAAGTTCATACTTTTTATCGCCTACCTGCAAACCACCCTGACCGTTGATGTCGGCTTTGAGCATCTCTGCGGCAAATTTTGATGATTCACCTACCTTGGGAATCTCGCCGGTTAGGGGGATATTGAAACCGATCTTGATGGTTTCGGCGGCCAAGCCGCTGCCGATCATCGTACAGCAGAAAATTAGAGCCAGAATCAGGGTTGAAATTTTCTTCATAACGGTCTCCTCCAAGTAGAAACGATAAACTAGCTATTATTGTGAGGGCACCCGCATTATCAGTTTGTTACTTCATCGTCAAGCTTTTTAATGAGCTCCTTTTCAATATAAGCTTGCCCTTTTTTTCACGGTCTGTTAGGGGCGTGGGATATCAAGGTTTTTTACTTG
>JAYEMC010000298.1:0-2430 GCA_034717935.1 Pseudomonadota bacterium
CGATTCGATAGGGGCGCAGACCGACAAAATCATCATTGCCCGAAACCTGACCCTGACCGGCAAACGGAGATTTTTCACTGCCCGCTTGAGCTCTGACGGGCAACGGCACACCGGACTGAGCCGGTTGCGGATAGACAAGAATTTTTTGGACCAGACGCAAGACCGTCCAGACATAAAAAAGCCCCAAAGGCCAGGAGCTTCCCAGGCGTACCGGCGGCGGAGAAAACCAGCCCCGCTTAAGAGCCATTTTGGTGAGTGTGATATTAGTGCCGCTCAATGATTTAAGCTGACATTGAACCAGTACCTGGGACTCGTCAAGCCAGCCCCATTTAAGAGCCGGACGGGGCCGAGCCTGAGGATTTTCGAAATGCAGGTGAAAGGCTGCCGATTCACCAACAAAAACCGGAACCGAAGCCGCCGTTTCAATAATCAGACCGGAAAGGTTGGCGTGAGTCATCCAGATCGCATTAATCCCGACCCCGATCAGGAGAAAAACCAGAATAAAGGCCATACTGCTACCATAATTTGCCGCTCCGACTAAAATCAGCAGGAGAACCAAGGCAAAAAAGAGTCCGGTAGTCGTTGGAATAATATAGAGGCGACGATGTGAGAGACGACAGGCAGAGCTGATTTCAGGACGACGCCGAGCCAGCCAGGCATCAAACCGCTGCCGCCATGAAAACTTAAAATCTTTTTTCGGCCTCATGGCAGAGGGACAGAGGCTACAAGCTGTTTGAGCTGCGGGGCATTCGCTGAACCATCAGCGGCTTCCAGGCGATGGCCTGCGACAGCGAAAAAAACGGCCTGAAGATCCTCAGGCCGGACAAAATCAACCCCGTCAAGCCAGGCCCAGGCCCGAGCCGCAGCAAGTAAAGCAAGGCCCGCCCGAGGCGAAAGACCGCGCTGAAAAAAACCGCTTTCGCGACTGCTTTTAAGCAACCCCTGAAGATAGTCAAGTAAAGGATCGGCAACATGGAGACCAGCCGCCTGCCGTCGGCACTGAGACAACGCCAAACTATCAAGCCGGGGAACCAGTTCTTTAAGTAGCTGCCGACGATCACCACCAGCCAGCAGATCACGTTCCGCCCCGGCATCAGGATAACCCAGCTCCAGGCGCATAAGAAAACGGTCGAGCTGAGACTCCGGCAAAGGGTAGGTGCCGATCTGATAAGCCGGATTTTGCGTCGCAATCACAAAAAAAGGTTCCGGCAGATCATAAGTCCTACCATCAACCGTGACCCGATGCTCTTCTAAAGCCTCAAGCAACGCACTCTGGGTTCTGGGAGTGGCCCGGTTGACTTCATCGGCCAGAACCAACTGCGCAAACAGAGGGCCGGGACGAAAAGTGAAAAGCTCTTTTTGCCGCTCAAACACCACAGCCCCAAGAATATCGGCCGGCAGCAGATCACTGGTAAACTGGAGACGCTGAAAAGTCAGGCCGCAAACCTTGGCCAAAGCCTGCACCAGGATGGTTTTACCAACTCCGGGAAAGTCCTCAATCAGCAGGTGTCCTCCAGCGAGCAGAGCGGTAAAAGCAAGCCTGACCTGCAATTTTTTACCCAGCACCACCCCGTCTACAGCCTGCATAGCTTCAACAAAAGCCTTTCGTGATGCACTCATTTAACTCCCCCAAGACTTTTTTACTTGATTAGTCAACTAAGTATACGCTAAAATAACGATATGTCAACACACAGCCTACCGGAGAAGACCTTGAAACGATATCTGAACATTGTCCTTTTTTTCTCGCTGGCTCTCATTTTAAACCTCTTTTTAACAGCTCCGCTGGGCTTTGCTCATACATACCAGTCTGACAAAGCCGTTTCGAGCTCCGCAAAAGCCGGCAAAACAGCTGAGAAAGGGGCCAAGAGAGTCATCTTTTCCGACGAAGAGAGAGCTTACCTCGAAAAGAAAAAACAGATCACAATGTGTGTTGACCCCGACTGGATGCCGCTGGAAAAGATTGAAAACGGCCAGCATATCGGCATGACGGCTGAATACATTGCGATTTTAGAAAAAAGCATCGGCCTCCCCATCGTCCTGATACCAACCCGTAACTGGCCGGAATCCATTGCCTTCGCCAAATCCCGCAAATGCGACATCTACTCACTGGCGATGCCGACCCCGGAACGCCGCACCTACATGAATTTCACTAAGCCCTACCTGAGTATCCCGCTGGCCTTGGCCGCAAAAACCGAAACCCCATTCATTGATTCAATCTCGGCAATTACCGATAAAAAGATCGGCACTGTCAAAGGCTACGCCTTTAACGAGATTTTACGCCAACGTTTTCCGAAAATGCAGATTGTCGATGTGCCCTCAATCTCTGCGGGCCTGAAACAGGTCGTAGAAAACAAACTATTTGGCTTTATCGGCACCTTGGCAACCGTCGGCTACACTATCCAGAAAGATTTTATCGGCGAACTTAAAGTG
>JAYEMC010000299.1:0-2425 GCA_034717935.1 Pseudomonadota bacterium
TGCCCGATGACCTCGAATCCGCCAGCGCCGAGCGTCTGGCGGATTTGTTGTTGGATATTGTATAATAATTAAAATTTGAGGTATATTTTATGGATCAGGCATCGGCGTTGCAAAAACCAACTTCGTCAGTGAAGGTGATTGCCGTGGCCAGCGGAAAGGGTGGGGTCGGTAAAACCAATACGGTAATTAATTTGGCCACCTCTTTAGCGGCTATGGGAGATCGAGTGATGGTTCTTGATGCTGATCTGGGCTTGGGCAATCTCGATGTTATGTTGGGCTTGGCTCCAGAGTACAATCTTCAGCATCTTTTTTCCGGCGAGAAAAATCTTGATGAAATCATCGTCGAAGGGCCTCGGGGGATTAAAATTATTCCGGCCGCTTCCGGGATTCAGGAAGTGACCCACAGCGGCACCCGGGAACAGAGTATCCTGATGGAACAGATGAGTCCGTTGGCCGAGAAGATCGATTTTCTCTTTATCGATGCGGCGGCCGGAATCTCCGATATGGTGACCAGTTTTGTCCGGGCGGCCGATGCGGCGCTAGTCGTGGCGACTCCGGAGCCCACCTCTATGACTGACGCCTATGCTCTGATGAAGGTGCTTTGTAACCGCTATGGGGAGAAAAAATTCTATCTTCTGCTTAATCAGGTTTCCAGTGAGTCGGAAGCCCGGCGGGTTTACACTCATTTGAGTCGGGTTGGTGAAAAGTTTCTTGACATCACGTTGGTTTTTTTGGGATATATTCCCAAAGATACAAACGTGCCGATGGCCGTTTGCCGACAACAGGCGGTGGTTGAGTATGAATCTGAATCACCGGCCAGTCAGGCTTTTGTTGAGGTGGCTCGGCGACTGCGGAGGTTGCCGCTACGCTCAAAGAGTGGTGGTTTGCAGTACTTCTGGCAACGTTTAATTGATGGCTGAAGTCGTGACTGAAAGTGAGGCCGGAAATTTTATCCTGGAAGAGGAGGTTCTACTCAAAGAGTATCTGCCTCTTATTCAGCGGATGGCCTACCGTCTGGTGTCACGTCTGCCGGAGAGTGTTGAGGTTGATGAGCTCATCAATTCCGGGGTTATCGGGTTACTTGATGCGATTGGTAAATTTGATCAGAGTCGTAATATTAAGTTTAAAACCTATGCTGAATTTCGCATTCGTGGAGCCATGCTTGATGATTTACGGAGTCAGGATTGGGCCTCACGTAGCCTGCGTAACGACAGTAACCTGTTGGAAAGTGCCTATGCCTCGCTGGAGCATAAGTTAGGGCGTCCAGCTGAAGATCATGAGGTTGCTGAGGCGCTTGCTCTGAACCTGGAAGAGTTTTACAAACTCATGGGTCGGGCTCGCGGTATCTCTTTGGTTAATTTTGAAGATTTGGCTGCGTCTGAGTCTGATACCCGCAACCCTTTGGAGATGATCGCCCTGATTGAGAACGATGATCCTTTTGTTCTCTTTAAAGATCGGGAGTTGCAGCAGTTTCTTGAAGAGGCGATTGACAATCTTAAGGAGCGTGATCGTATAGTCTTGCAGCTCTACTATTTTGAAGAGCTTAACCTGAAAGAGGTCGGCATGGTGCTTGATGTCAGTGAATCACGGGCCTGTCAGATGCGAACTCAGGCGATAGTTCGCTTGCGCAACAAGATAAAAACCTTGCGTCGCCAAAAAATTTCGGTTAAAGAGTAGTAATAAGGCGATGGGATCTTGATAATGTCATTCATTTTTGGTCTTATATTATATATCTAGGAGGTTGTCCGAGAATAGAAATTTTTTCTCAGATCAAGGCATTTTTTGAAAATAAGCACAGGTATACACTTAGTATTCCGAGCATTATTTTCAAAAAATAACGCTGAGCTGGGGGGGAAGGGTATTCTCGGACAGCCTCCTGGGTTGACAGAGGGAAAAAGTATGGATAAGAACATGAAAATTATTGTGGTCGATGATTTTTCGACAATGCGGCGGATCATCAAAAATATTCTTCGTCAGCTTGAGTTTACAAATGTACAGGAAGCTGACGACGGTGCCACTGCATGGCCGAAAATTCAAGCCGAGCCTTTCGATCTTGTTATTACCGATTGGAATATGCCGAAAATGTCCGGGTTAGACTTGCTCAAGAATATTCGCAATGATGAAAATCTTAAGGATACGCCGGTTCTGATGGTGACGGCTGAAGCTTTGAAGGAAAATATTATCGAAGCGGTAAAGGCCGGGGTCAGCAATTATATAATCAAACCATTTACTGCTGAAACCATGCAGGAAAAAATGGAAAAGATTTTTGGCGGCTGATCGTACGTTGCACTGTTGCTTGTGGACAATATGTAAAGGTGGGAGCTTAAAGCAGCAAATGTTGTTGGTAGCTCCCACCTTTTTTTGTATTTAGGTTCAGCACTGTCCGGCTAGATACTTGCAGCCCGGTATATCGGGTTGTTTTCTT
>JAYEMC010000300.1:0-2424 GCA_034717935.1 Pseudomonadota bacterium
TCAATACATTTATACGTACATTTGAAAGGTTGATTATGTATGTTTTTATGCAATAATATGGAAAATTCACGTCGGTGACAGCGTGAAAAACGACCAAAGGCAATACTTACGCCATTAACTGGATACGATTTACAGTGAAAAGACCAGAAAACCTATACGATGACAGCTTGATATCACTGTTATGCTTTGAAAGTAGAGATCAAACAGTGTACGCTTTATCCGATTTTCAGGTTGATCTGAGAAAAAAATCCTATTCTCGGACAACCTCCTGGGTGTGAGTGTCTAAAACCGCGACAAAAACTTCACTCTATCTCGGTGTGGGGACAGATTTCAAATCTGTCCCCGGTAATGGTCAGCGAAGCGACGTTCGCCACTGTTCGCAGTAACTAAATGGTTGGTTTGTGCTCTCTCAAAATTTTGCACTAACCTTACAAATCGCAGTAAACGGCACACCGGCGTAATATTGGCTCGTTTTAAAGCCGTCGTCGTCGGCCTTGATCGAGCCCACATACTTTTTGTCAAAGATGTTGGTGAATTCGATCTCTAAACTGGCTTCTTTCAGAAGCCAGAGATTTTCGATTTGATATCCGGCGGTCAGGTCGACGGTTGTATAATCCTCAATCTTTTCCTGGTTCTCGATATCTCCGTAACGCTGGTCGACATACTTGAGGCTGGGTGAGATCGAAAAGCCTTTGTAGTGGTAGATAAGGCCGGCCTTTACCAGCCAGCGTGGTGTATCGGGCAGGTCGTTGCCATCGCTTTTAAGTCGATGGCCTTTGTTGGTCAGATCATCATCAAAGGTCGCTTTGGTATAGCTGGGGTTAAAGAAGAAGATAAGGTTGTCGGTCGGGTAGAGGTTGCATTCTAGTTCAGTGCCCCAGATGGTCGCATCACCGACATTCTGGTGGTAGTTGACGCCGACTCGTTCATCGTAGGCAACAAAGAGCAGATCATGGTGGCGGGCATAGAAGATAGTCGGGGCAAGGCTGAACCAGCGCTGTTGAAAACGGCAGCCGAAATCATAATTATCCGAGGTCTCAAGTTTCCATTTGTCAAAGAGATTCTGCAAGCTTAAGCCCGCCGCCTGAAATTTACTTCGGTTGCCACTGTAGATCATCGCGATCGGAACATAGGCGTAGGGCCGCATGTAGTTGCGACCATAATTTAAGTAAAATTCGAGGGCCGGGGAGGCCTGGTAGCCGAGACTCAATGAGGGCAGCCATTTTTGGTAATTCATCGCTTTCAGACTCATCTCGGAGTCGATTCCGAGATTGTCATTCAGGGCTCTATGGTAAGAGTAAGGGGTGCTCTTGTTGCTCAGGTAAGCCCGGCTGGCGGCCTCGTGGTAAGAAAAATATTTGATTCCGGCCTGGCATGAGAAGATGCCGAATTTGCGTCCGAGCTGAAAGTAGGGGGTGTGAATGTGACTGTCACCCCGGTTCTCGGCAAGATAGGCCCAGCCTGCATAGTTGCGTCCCTGATCGTTGATCTTGTTTTTACGAATGTACTTTTCGAGATCAGGATTTTCGTACCAGTAACCGGCGCTGATCAAGGTTCCGGCCCAATCTCCGACATATTCGAATTTAGCCCCGAAACGTTCAGCCTCAACATATTTGTCGGCGCCGCCGTCGAGCCATTTTTTATCTTCTGAAGAGTAGTAGGGGTTAAATGAAAACAAATGGTTGTCGTTAGGGCGGTAGTTTATAATTGTCGTTACATCGTGATTTTTACATTTGCTGTTATGGAATTTATAGTAATCAACATCGGCTGAAGTTCCGGTCAGCTCCTCCAGATAGTCATCTTTATGGTGGTGAGAAATATGGCGGGCCTGATCGTAGTTGAGTCCTTTATAGAGATCTTGCTCGACATCGTTGTAGTTGTAGAAAAGTTCGGCATCAAGGTTGTCACTGAACTTTTGGCTGACGCCCAACGTGATATGATCCCTCCCGCCGACCTCGCCCGCACCTTTCCATTTGTCAGCTTTGGTGTAGGAGCCGGAAAGAAAGAACTTAGTTTGACTGGACAGGGTGCCGGAGTCAAGCCGGAAAAAACTGCGGGCCAGAGAATCCGGACCCAGACTTTGTTCCAGTTGCAAGGCAAAATCATCGGTTGGCCGAGCATAACTTAAAGCGATGGTACCGCCGCGATTGCCGGTGCCGCTGCTTAAGGCTGCCGGAGTCGCGCCGCGATAAAGTTTGATCTCAGCCATATTCTCAAGGTCGTAGATATAATCCCTGGGGCCGACACCCATAATACCGTAATTCGGGATTCCTTCAACGGTCAAGCCGGTGAACATTGTTTTGATGCCGCGCAGACGCATCTCGGCTCCGCCGATCCCGGTGGGGTCGGTAAGTTCCGGATTGAGGCCGGGGAGGATGGAGAAGGCTTGATAGACGCTGCTCAGGCCGCCGATACCGGCGAGTT
>JAYEMC010000301.1:0-2424 GCA_034717935.1 Pseudomonadota bacterium
CTGCTTTGACCAAATTGATAAGGCGTTTCTGGTTGCAGGTATTGTTCCTTGCTCAACGATTGTTCCATCCATCTTTTTTTCACAGAATGCTATCGTTTTTTTGTGGATATCAAAGCCGATATAGTGCATAGTGTTCATGAGAGCCTCCTTTGATGGCCTATGATTCTGTGAGATTGCACGCGCAACCTGCACAGCGGTTAAAAAAACATATCTACCATCAAGGAGGTTCTCGTTTCCAGCCTTAATCTCTTCTCGCTCCACTTACTTATGCATTCTAACAGAGTAAAATTAAATTCTAAAACCAAAAGAGGGTCAGGCTTTCATGTTTTGACGTTGGCAGCCCATCCCTGCTGTTTTATGACGGCGGCCAGCGGTTTCGTTTTTGTTTCAACCCTGAAACTTTTCCCAATGAAAACGGCTGATATTGCGCTTTTTCCGGTCAAAATTAATGCCGACCAGATAGATATCCTTGCCTTCATCCGTATATTTTAAAGCGTAGTTTTTCTCTTTGATTTGGGCCAAGGCATCCTCTTCGGTAACTTTGAATTCAATAATAAAAATTTTGCCGCCGACCTCCAGGGTTATGTCTATGCGGCCCAGATTGGTGGGGTCTTCGGTTTTGATCGGCAAGCCCAGTGATGCGAAATAGGCATAGATGACGCTGGCGTAATAACCTTCGTACTGATGGATCTTGTTGTTGGTGAAATTGTGGTAAGGGATGGAGGCGAAAAGAGAGACCAGTGTCTGCTCAAGCTTTGCGAAATCGGCATCAAACAGGGCATAAATAATATTTTCCTGTTTTTTGACTTTAGATGAAATATCGTCAGTTAAATAATTGATCATCATATTATTTAACGAGATACGCACCTCTTTGTTCGGAATCTTAAGTTTGTATGTATAGGTTTCACTGATGGGATTCAATATCAGCTTGTCAATAGTTAAATACCCGGCCTGAAACAGAATTGTTTCCAGAGCGATTTTTTCAACATCAAAGCTTGAAACCAGCTCTTTACCGACGGTCAGATTTTCAAGTTCCGGGATAAAGTAATTTTTCTGTTTTAGAAGATGAATGAGAAATGTCGGGGTTCCGGTTTCAAACCAGTAGTTATCATATTTAAAGTTTTCGCTGATAAATAATAGAATATCAAAAGGGTTGTAAACGTTGGAGCCCAAAAAATTATAGCCGTTGTACCACTCCTTGAGCTTCTCGAAATCGACCCCCTCCAGATAGGGCAAAAAAGAGGTTTCGATATCATGCTGGGTATATCCGCAGATATCGCCGTATTGTTCACTTAAAGAGATATCCTTGATATTGTTCAGGCCGCTGAATACGGAAACCTTGGCGAATTTACTTACGCCGGTTAGAAAGGCGAAACGCAGGTATTCGTCACTGCCCTTGATGACGGAGTAGAAATTGACCAATTCATCTCGCATTTCCCCGGCGATTTGGGGGTCTTCGAGGGTATCTAAAAGGGGCTTGTCGTATTCATCGATGAGAATTACGACTTTTTGCTGGTATTTTTCATAAACTTTCCTGATCAAGTCTTCAAAACAAATATCCGGGGAGGTTGGCTCCTTACACTCTACGCCAAAATCTTTTTGGCTATATTCCAGAATAGAAATAATTTTTTTCTTCAACTGCTCGCGGTTTTTAAACTTTCCCTTGGCGAATGAGATGTTGATCACCGGAAAGGTTCTGGAAAAATCATACTTGTCGTCAATATAAAGCCCCTTAAACAGATCCTTGTTGCCCATGAAGATGTTTTTCAGGGTATCCAGGAACAGGCTTTTGCCGAAACGACGGGGTCGGGAGAGAAAGACGTATTGATTATTTTCAATGACATCCAGGGCGATTTGGGTTTTGTCGATGTAGAGAAAATCATCTTCTCTGATTTTAGAAAATGTCTGAATCCCGATGGGGAGTTTTTTAAGCTTTCGCATGACCGGATACCTTGAATCACAGGTTTATAAAGCTGGGTAAGTTATCGGTAAAGCAAACCGGCAAGGAAAGTCAAGGGAAAACGCATTTATGAACAGGAGGGGACGTTGTTGATTTTTTGACATTTCATTCTCCAGCTTGAAAGCAGGGCCTCTCTTCCTTTACCGATACAAATAAAGCGATCATGGCTCTCAATTCTGTCTCAAGTCAAAGAAATTCCCCGTTAAAACCCGTGAAAGTAATCTAACTGTTAGCGGCGGCGTGAAAATGTATAAAAACCGTTACTTAGAAGTTACCAATCTTATAAGCTTTCACTTTCCGCAATGAGTTCAAGTTTTTTACGGCGGGTTAACTTTTTGATCGCCGCTTCCCGGCGGCCAGCCTGGCTCCGGGAGGAGGCCTCTTCCCGATAAACCAGGACTACCGGTACGCGGGCGCGGGTGTAGCGGGCACCACGTTTTTCATTGTGTGCCTGGAGACGGTTT
>JAYEMC010000302.1:0-2424 GCA_034717935.1 Pseudomonadota bacterium
CGGCCAAAATATTCCGATCAACTAAAAAGAGCACCCGCCGCACCGCTTTAGCCTTCCAGAGCCGCCAGATGATTTGAAAAGTGGTGTAGGTTTTTCCGGTTCCGGTAGCCATAACCAGCAACAACCGCCTTTGCCCTTTGGCGACCGCTTCAATAACCCGATTAATCGCTTCGACTTGGTAGTAGCGCGGCTCCTTGCCGGAGCTGTCTGAATGATACGGCTGCAAAACCAGCTCTTCCGAAGCCTCTTCGATGCCGCGATATAGCTTGTAGCGTTGCCAGAGAATTTGGGGTGGCGGGAATTGGTCAAGCGGAAATTGGGTTTCGATCTCTTCTGCAGCGGCGGGAACTTTATTGTGTGCGGCGAAAGCCTCTCCATTTGAGCTGAAAGCGCTTGGCACTTCTAATATTTCGCCATACCCCAGAGCCTGCTGAAGACCGTGGCTGACACTGTGTTTATTGCTCTTGGCTTCAACAACGGCAATCGGAACCCCAATCACCCAGGAGAGAACATAGTCGGCAAATTTCCTCTTTTTCTGATTCCGGGTTGAGATATTGCCCCGAACAACAATGGGGCCGGGCGTCAGCGTAACCTCGCGCCTCACCTGACTCATTTGATCCCAACCCGCATCTTTAATCGCCGGAGTGATGAAGAGGTCGCAAATATCGGCTTCGCTAAGTTCCTGCTTGTTGATTTTGTGCAAAAGGAACCTCTATTTCGTTAGCATCAGAAGAAGTGGCGTAGCTACCGCATTAATTCATTTTTCACAAATAACTTTTCTGAGTCGTGTTGTTTCAATTTTAGACTCCTCAATCAACTGTTCCCACTTTTCAGGTGGGTGCCCTCTATTCAGCATTTTTTTGAATATTCGATAAGCATCTGTTTTACTGTTGTATGCTCGCTTAGTGCTTTCATCATTGACCCATGCATAAACAATCACCTTACTTTCTAAATGGTAGCGAAAAAAAAGGCGATATTGCTGAAAAAATTTTACCCGAAACCAATGTTTGTGAGCATCTCCAAGAGTTGCTCCTTGTCGATACTCCGGCAGAGTTGGATCTTGCGGTATAATTTCAAAAGCTATTTTTAAAATTGCCGCAAGACGTTTTGTCGCATTCTTTTTTTTGTACTCAAAGGGAATTTTCAGACGCAGGGATTCAACTTGTGCCAAAAGATCTTCAACCTGATTCAGGAATAAAGAGTGACAAAATATGTTCCAGCCATTGATGACTAAAGGCTTTGCTTTAATCACACTCAATCATCCTCATCAGAAAGTGGACTGTTAAGGTCAGTTTCAACACCGGAAACGAGTGGCCGGATACGACTAATCAAATCAGTGCTGATTGAATTTACGTTCTGAGGGTTTTGGCTGATATCATTTGCCAGGAAGGTTAAAAACTGAGTTAATGCAGGATCGCTTTCTTCCTGATTCGCACGAGACAGAAGCACGCTGCCATCACTCTGGAGGGTATAACGTATCTTATCACGCTTCTTTAAATGAAGCGTTTTTCTTACCATCTCCGGGATTGTTGTTTGGTATCGATTTGTCAGTGTAGAGTCACTGAATAAAGATAACTGACCCATATTTACCCCCCAAATAAAATATATATCTACATACATCCCATACAGTAATGCGATTGCCTTGCCTTGTCAAGAAATAGTTAAACTATGCCACATAGACCTGACAACAAAGTCAACAAATGTCAAAACATCAGCCATTACATGAAACTGATACAGCTAGATATTTATGATATTCGCGCAGTAGATAGTCTCGGGTTGTGGTTTGGGAGATAAAATCCCAGGGTAGAGATTGGGCGGGATCCAGGCGGACAAGTTTTTCGCTGTTTGCCGACAATATTTTTTTCAAGCGGCTGGTCTGACCACCGGAATGGGTGGCAAGGTCAATTAAAATGGGTACCAGCTCCGGGCCACCGCGACTGAGCAAAGCCTGCCAGGCGGCATTTACGGGGCTCTCCATCTCGATCTCGATGCCGCCGGGGCGGCGCAGTTCCCGGGCGAGAAATTTCTGCTTTTTCTTCAATTCGTTGATCGGAGCAAACGGAGCCCATTGCATCGGCGTGTGGGGTTTGGGCACAAACGGGTTAATACTGACGTTAAGGGCGATATTGAGTTGAGGCCGGGAGCGAGCCGCCAGCATCACTTTTTTGACCTCTTTAACAAGCTCGACAATCGCCTCAATATCAGCTTGCGTCTCTTGCGGCAGACCGATCAGAAAATAGAGTTTCAAACGGCCAATCCCGGCCGCCGCCATGCGCGCCGCCTGGGCCAGGATAACCTCCTCAGATAAACCTTTGCGCATAGCCCGGCGCAAACGTTCCGACCCCGCCTCCGGGGCGATCGTAATCGATTTAACCCCGCCGTCCTGCAATAGCTCAAGCAGACGATCATCAATCGTATCAATCC
>JAYEMC010000303.1:0-2423 GCA_034717935.1 Pseudomonadota bacterium
CTTCGCTCCCAGGATTCCGCCGTAAAGAGAGTTTCCCGCTTCGCTTTTACCACCCACCAGAACCGCCAGGCTATGACAGAGAACAATATTGTTTCCCGCTTTGAGAAAACTATGGAGAGAGGAGCCGGCAATGAAAATATTATTTTTTACTTCAATGCGCGAGTTCTCCAGATATTTACACCAGAGATTGGCTCCACATATCAACGGGTAATCATTACAGGCAACAATGCCACCGGCGCAAACTAGATTACCGCGACATTCAACTTCGGCATTTTCAATACTGCCGGTAATCGTTAGATTCGCGGCTTTTACTTTAAAGCCGGCTATGATCGAGCCTTTAATAAGTAAATCTCCGGGGCAGTCAATGTTGCCGGTGTGAAAATTTATATCACTTTCAATAGTCAGGTTTTTGTGAACAACAATCTGTTGACCGACAAGTGAGGGGAAGCCGTTTATCTTGCTGGCAACCACATATTGACCATCATCTTCCACCAATTCGACGGTTGCACTGATGATATCAGATCTATCTTGGATGGTTAAATTGTCTGCCGAGATTGATTCGTTGGCGGGATCTGATTCTACGGTGGTCAAAGGGTGTAGCCGGGCCAAGGTCTGGCCGGCGGCTATCTGATTGGCAATGCTGGAACGATAATGGTCAACAGCTTCGCGTGAATCAGGATCGTTGCCCGGTTCTTTACCGAACAATAGGGTTACACGGTACGGCATAAATCTCTTGACTTTTTATTGTATACTATATACTTAACAAATAGGATGCCACGGAAAATGGTTTTATTTCGATCTTGCTTAAGCTATCCCATATTTATGATATTTTATCCATAGTTTTTTTTGTTTTTTGCGGTTTTTTATGAAAAGTACCTCCTCTGTTATTTCCGGACATAAAACCTTGCGTGAAATAATTGTTGAGGATTTAAGGGAAGCTATCATCAGGCAGAAAATCAGGCCGGGTGAGCGGGTTACCGAATTGGAAGTGGCCGAACGTTTCGGAATTAGTCGTACTCCGATTCGCGAAGCGTTCCGCCAGCTCGAATCGGAGGGGTTTTTGACGATTGTCCCGCGTAAGGGGGCAGTGGTATCCGATATAGAAGAGAAGGATATTAGAGATTTCTACGAGATCAAAGGGGTTCTGGAAGGCTATGCCGCGCGGCAGGCGGTCGAGCGGATGACGGAAAATGATATTGTCCGCCTTGAACAATTCAACACAGAAATAGAAGAGTGCGCAAAACGTCATGATGTTTCCGGGATGACCGGTGCCCATAATGCTTTTCACGAATTGATTTTGGAGAGTTGCGGCAACCGTAGGATTCAACAGGTGGTTGCCAGTCTGGTGCGGCAGTTTCTGCGTTTTCGTTTCTATGTGGCTTCTTTGGTTCATGTCGAGGATATATTGCGTGAGCATGCTGATATTGTTGCCGCAATTCGTAGTGGTGATGGTGAACGCGCCGAAGCTTGCATGAAGATAAATGCACGGCTGGGGCTGGAGGTTTTGCTCAAGGAGTTTGCTGCCGTCGGCAATCGGGATGATAGATAGTGCGCGACCGAAAACCGTCAATTTCCTCGATTGCTGCGTTAGGCTCAAATTTTAATCCTCGGAATACTTAATGTATGCCTGTGGTTAAAATCTGAGCCTGCCTTGCACTCAAGAAAATTGTCAGGTTTTCGGTCAGGCACTAGTTAATAAAAAAACTATTTTTTAAACGAGAGCGGTTCAAGATGATCTTTTGAGGTGAAATAAATGAGAATTAATACATTGGAAAGCAGTATAGCGGAACATCAGCCTTTACCTGACAAGATTGCCAATTTTGTGCGTGAAGCGATTATTGTCGGTAAACTGAAGCCGGGAGAGAAAATTTCCGAAGCCAAACTGGCGGATGAGTTGCATATCAGCCGAACACCGATTCGGGAAGCTATTAGGATGTTGGAGAGTGAAGGTTTTGTCTCCATTATTCCCCGGCGGGGCACGATTGTCAGTGAGTTCTCTTTAGAGGATCTCTACGAATATTTTCAGATCAAAGCCTGTCTTGAAGGTTTTGCCGCAGCCAGTGTCGTAGATATTTTGAGTGAACGTGATCTTAATAAACTGAAAAAGCTTAATGAAGAGGAGATGGCGGCTGTCAAAGCCGGCGATTTTTCCAATTATTTGCGTATCCATGATGATTTTCACCAGACTTTCCTGGCTCGAACCGGTAACCGTAAGCTTTTTTCTCTGATTCAGCATATGGGTTTTCATATTCGCCGCCTGGAAAAAATCTTTAATGATCATCCCGAGATTTTTGTGACCTGTTCCGAGACTCACGGCAGTTTGATTGCTGCTTTTGAAGCAAGGGAACCGAAAAAAGTACGCGAGATGGTGGAACAAAATATTCTTCATATTGCCGAGAACCTGAAGCAGTACGGGGTTGGTT
>JAYEMC010000304.1:0-2420 GCA_034717935.1 Pseudomonadota bacterium
CTGAAGTGATGATTTCAGAGACCGTCTCCAGAGGAAACTTTTCCTGGTTAGAGATGGTTGTCGCATCAAGTCCTTCATCGATATACAGGGCTAAAACTTTGTCAAGTAGGTCGTAAGGAGGCAGGGAATCCTGATCTTTTTGGTCGGGGCGGAGTTCGGCGGAAGGTTCTTTGATCAGGGTTGCCGGTGGAATAATAATTTTTTCTTGATTAATATAGTGAGAGAGAGCATAGACCAAGCCTTTGGGTAGATCGGAGATCGGGGCCAGACCTCCGCTCATATCTCCGTAGAGGGTGCAGTAGCCGACTGCCATCTCACTTTTATTGCCGGTGGCCAGGAGTAAGTAGCCGAATTTATTAGCGATTGCCATTAGGAGGTTCCCCCGAATTCGGGCTTGAATATTCTCCTCGGCAATATCCATCGGTCGTCCGCCAAAAAGTGGCTCCAGCGTATCGAGGAAGTTCTGATAGATCAGGCTGATTGGTATAATGTCAAAACGGATGCCGAGATTTTCAGCCAAGATACGAGAATCTTCTACGCTGCCGCCGGAAGAGTAAGGCGAGGGCATGGTAATCCCCCAAACATTGTCGGAGCCCAAAGCCTTGACCGCCAGAGCGCAGGTCAGGGCTGAATCGATACCCCCTGAAAGGCCGATAACCGTCTGTTTAAAGCCGCTTTTATTAAAATAGTCACTGATTCCGAGAACCAGGGCCTTTTCCAGCTGAGCCATGGGGTCGGGTGAGGTTGAAAGTGAAGAGTTAGCGGGATCCGCTTGTTTGAGCTCATCTGAATCAACATATAAAATTCCTTCGCTAAACTGAGCCGCTTTGCCGGTCACGTTTCCCAGACAATTTAAAGCCAGACTATTTCCGTCAAAGATAAGTTCGTCATTGCCGCCCACTTGGTTGACCATCAGCAGAGGGAGTTTTAATCGTTGGCTTTGTCGCGCCAAGATCTCCAAGCGCAGCTTCTCTTTGCCGAGATAGTAAGGCGAGGCTGAAAGGTTGATGAGTAGGGTTGCTCCAGCTTGGCTCAATTGGATCAGAGGGTTTTGTTCATAAAGATGAGGCAAGGGGGAGTCTGTCTCATTCCAGGCATCTTCACAGATCGAAATTCCAAGAATTTCATTACGAAAAGGGTAGATCCGGACGTTGCGGGCCGGTTCGAAATAGCGGTTTTCATCAAAGACATCATAGGCCGGCAGCAGACTCTTATGTTGCGTAAAGAGAGTTCTGCCGTTTTCTATGAGAACGGCACTGTTGTGGAGTTTTTTCCCGTGGGGCAGTTGACAGCGGGTTATGGTGCCTACCAGAATGGCGGTTTTGGGATAGCGAGTGGAGAGTTTTTTGAGTTCTTCAAGAGCAACTTCACATTGCTCTATAAAAGAGCTGCGATCAAGCAGGTCGCGGGGTGGGTAGCCACACAAAAAGAGCTCCGGCAGGATTATCAAATCGGCCCCAACCGAACTTGTTTCAGTAAGGTTTAACTTCAATTTTTCCAGGTTGCCGTTGAGATCTCCCACTGTGGGGTTAAGCTGAGCCAGAGCGATTTTCATGTTTTTCCAAAACCGGATTAACCGGGGTTAAGTTGATTATTTTTTTCTGCACCACGAAGACACGAAGGTCGCGAAGTTTAAAAATGCCTTTCTTCGTGTCTTTGTGGTGAAAAATATGTCGACTGTTTTTTCTTGGAACCGATCAAAGCCTGAGATCAAAAACTTTCGCAAGCCCGGTGATCGCTAAAGAGTGGCGCATTCTGCCGGAATTTACCGCGTCTTTAATCTCCTCAAGACTGGCCGTAGTAACTGTGATATCTTCACCCTCATCTAAGCTTACGCAATGATTTAAGACAACATCTTCGGCGAGCCAGTGGTGGCAGAGGTTATTTAATATTGCTGGATTGGGTTCACTAGCTCCGAGATAGGTCCATTTGTCGGTTGAAAAACCGGTCTCTTCTCTAAGCTCGCGTCGGGCGGCTTCGCCGTGACTTTCACCTTGATCGACAACTCCGCCGGGAATTTCAATCGTGACACTGGCGCTGCCGAAACGGAACTGTTTAACCAATATCGCTTCACGCTCTTTAGTCAGGGCAACGATATTGACCCAATCCCTGGAATCCAGTACCAGGCACTCAAGTTCCTTGCCGTTACGCGGGTTTTGCCGATATTCAAAGCGGCTGGTAAAGAGTTTTAGGCTTGGTCCTGTCTTCTGCTTGATCAGTTTCCAGGGTCGGGGATCGCTCTCTCGATTATTCATAGGGGAATTAGAATAGTGTGCGTTGTCGAGGTTGTCCGTCTTCGATGCCGGGAAACTTGATCGGATAGTTACCGGTAAAACAGGCGTCGCAAAAACTGTGTTGGCAATTGACAACTTCAGTCAGGGTGTTACTATCAACATAGCCTAACGTGTCGGCGGTGATGT
>JAYEMC010000305.1:0-2415 GCA_034717935.1 Pseudomonadota bacterium
AAATCAAGATCAGACTATCTTCACCACCACGTTCGTCAAGGCGGTCAGGCTCAACCCCATAACGACGGTGATAGGCCATCAGCAATCCGACCAGAGCAAGAGTACCAATCAGATCAAGAACCAGAGAAACAACACCGGCAGCTCCCGGAGACAATGTCGCGATATGAAGCTGGGCAAAAACGACAAAAACAAAGGGTGTAAAAAAACCAAAAAAGAGGAAAAGATGCATATAGCCGGGCCAAGCCTCTTCCATGATCCGGTCATGACCGATCACCGAAGCAAACATGGCGGCAAAACGCTTACCGCGATTCCCCTCCCGGATTTCGGGTTCGCCAACCCGCCAACGCGCAATTTTTCCGGCACAACCAAAAATCAGAAGCGCCAAACTTAAGCCGATGATCAATACATCAAGTGAATTCAGCATAACCTTTTCATTCCCCTACCCCCGGCAGAACCGAAAGCTAACCAAGCTTTTCTTTTGGAAACCACAAAACAGATTAAAAAGCAAAATTAAACGCGAGACCACAAAACAGACGAAAATGGTCAAAGTCAAAAACGAGACCACGAAATACACGAAATACACGAAATACACGAAAAAAGGTCAAAAGCAAAGGCAAAGGCAAAACCATCAAGCCTGCCCAACGATAAGCAGGCTATTTTTTTCTGCTGCTTAATTGTAAACCGTTTCCCGCAATCCATCCCCCAAACTCTATGACTAAAAATGAACAGGCACTCACCTCAGCCTGTTCGCGGAGCTTGTTAACATAAGCACGAGGTCTTTGTCAAGCTTCAAACTGTATACTTCATACTAAAAACGAAAGATAATTTTCGATAATAAAGTTTAACTCATAAGCGGTAAAAAATAACTCCCTTTACCCACGAAACCTCAAAAAAAACAGATATAGGAGCAACCTGTTCAGTTCCGTCTTCAGAAGCTCAAGTTACAGCAAGAAAGAAGCCAAAACAAAAGGGCAGGCTCAACAGCCTGCCCCGACATATCATTTTCGTCTATTCGTTTATTACCAGTTCAAAGAACCTGATTTTGACCCTTTTCGTGTTTTTCGTCTGTTTCGTGGTCTCGCTTTTGACTTTGACCCTTTTCGTGTATTTCGTGTATTTCGTGGTCTCGCTGTTGACTTTGACCTTTTTCGTCTATTTCGTGGCCTCGCTTTTGACTTTATTTCGAGGTCTAATAAACCCCTTTACCGTTGAAAAATGGCCCATATTTGCGGTCAACCCCTTTAATATGACCAATCAACCAATCTTTAAGAAATTCCAAAAGATCAAGCGAGAGGGTCGCCTCACCGGCTTTGAATTTTTTCTGGAAATCAACAATTTTAGCGACAAACTCCCGGTGGATAACGATATGAGAATCGTAATCGGGGTATTGATGTTCGACCATGAGTTTCTCTTCGGCTGCGAAATGAGTGCCGGTATAATCCACCAATTCATCCAAAACCCTGACGACAACATCATTGCCACGCCCGGTTTTCATCGCCTTATAGAGTTCATTAATCAAATCAACGAGCCGATGGTGTTGATTGTCAAATTCGCTGACTCCGTTCTCAAAACTACTGCTCCAAGGCATCAAGTCGGCAATTTGAGTTGTTGAAGAAGTTGATGATGATGATGACAGGACTGATGCAGCTTTTTTATCAAGTTTAAAACGCATAACTATATTTTTTAAACGTTCACCAACACCGCCAAGATCGTCGGCACTGTTATTAACCTGCGTACTACTATCACTAAGATCGCTTGCCAAGGCACTAACCTCAGCGATATCCGCCGAGATCTCTCCGGCCACGGTCGAACTCTGGACAATATTTTCATTAATTTCAGCAATTCCCTGAGAAGCCTGAGCCACACTGCCGGCAATCTCTCTAGTCGTCGCCGACTGCTCTTCGATAGCCGCCGCCACCGTCGTCACCAGCTCGCTAACCTCCTCAATAACCTTTGTAACTCCTTGAATTTCCTCAACCGTCGCCCCGGTTGATCCCTGCATCTCCTCAATAATTCGACGAATATCCTGGGTCGCTCCCGCAGTTTGGCGGGCCAGTTCTTTGATCTCATTGGCAACCACGGCAAACCCCTTACCGGCTTCACCGGCCCGAGCCGCTTCAATTGTGGCATTCAAGGCTAAAAGATTGGTCTGCTCGGAGATATCATTGATCACCGCCGTAACTTTACCGACTTCCTGAGCGGCTCGACCCAACTCATCGACCTTTTCCGAGGCCTGGCGCACCCGTTCGACTGCAGCCAGACTGATGGAGCGGGATTTTTCCGTACTCTGAGCAATTTCACCGACCGTTGAGGTCATCTCTTCGGCCGCCGCCGCGACCATATTGACATTGCTCGCCGTGGTCTCGGAAGCGTCGGCAACCGTGCTCATATTAACACTCATCTCTTCAGCCGCCG
>JAYEMC010000306.1:0-2414 GCA_034717935.1 Pseudomonadota bacterium
CATTCTCCTGAAGCCATAATGAGAGAGCTCCATCCTCGGTTAATTGATGTTTAGTCATAAACTGCGCCCGTTCCCGGTCAACATCTTCAGTCGTCGCCGTCAGACCGAGAAAACCGGCGAAAAAAGCGGCAAGTTCACGGTTTAAAGCGGCACGGTTAAGCTCTTCACTGTCGGGGTGGTCGAAAACCACGTGTGCAGCCAGATCATGCAGTGAAATCTCTCCGGTTCCGGCTTCACTCTCTATTTTACGATCCCGCTCATATAGAATCCAGAGGGGATTATCATGATTTCGTGGAACTGTTGAGGTGTTTGGACGGCAAAAACCTTTCTCCAGCTCTTTAACCAGTTTAAGGGTCTGCCGAGCATCCTCTTTTTGCACATCTTGATACTCTGTCTTCACAAAATTTAAGAGTTTCTCGCTGACCTGAGTCGGGATATTCTGGTTTGCAGTCCGAGAAAATATATTATCCAGACTCCTCTTGCACCAGGACATCTTTTTGACAAAAGCAATAATTTTTTGTGCGGTGTTCTGATCGATCACCCCGGATTCAAGGGCTTTGATAAAAGTCGCACGCAGATTAACCAAAGGTTCAGAGAGCCGGAAGAAATTGCCGTCTTCCAACTTCTGAAAGAGTGCTAAAACCTCATCATCGTCCTCGACCACTCCATCTTTGAACATCTGATAAACGCTGCCGACTCCGATCATGCCGCAATGATCCATCTCAAAGGCCCTGACCGCGCCAATTGCGGCGGTGCCATAAACCTTAATACCACAGTTAATCACTTCCAGAATTTCACTATGCCAAACGGCTTCGCTCAAGCCGCTGTAGTCATCAACAATAACCACAACATCGGGCTGATGGCGGGTAATTGCCGTAATCAGATCCGCTTGACGCAAAGGAGGAAGAAAAATTCCATCTTCAAGTATCTCTCTCCCCTCTTGCAGCGAAAGTGAGGGGCCTGTAAAAACGATCGTCTTCATAGGTTATATGTTTTCCATAATTTTTTTGGCCCGGCTGCCGGGGGCATAATTAATCAACTCTTCAACCCCTTCGAGACCGGGAACGATTACTCGTAAAACCGAAAAGGATGACCCCTCTTCGGCCAAATCAACCACAATCACCTGCTCAATACCGATATTTTGCAGTTTCTCAAGACAGATGTTAATATCCTCTTCAAAGCTGGAGGTCTTGATTGAAACCCGCTCTCCGGCATCGACAAACCGGCAAGGAGATTGAGAAGATTGTGAATACTGATCAAGAGAGGCTATCGAAGCGGAAACATTTTGTAATCGAGAGGGCATCATCTCCGCCATAAAAAAGGTCTCCCGGCAACCGCTCAGATAGACGGCTCGAGCCTGAACGGCCTCGGTTATAGTTCTTATCATCGCCGTTTCAACGTCAAGCGCGGTGCCCATGCCTCGACACATGATCATATCAGGATCTTTGCGATCAAGCAGAAAACATTCATAGGTCGGAACCCCGCTGTCGACCGTACAATCAAAAAGCGCGGCCAAAACTTCAGCTTTTTCAATCTTTAAGAGCAAATCATTGATCAACGGTGAGCCAATTGTCTCAAGCCTGACCCGAGCCAGTGGGAAAGCCTGCTTTTGCACCCGCATCAACCGGTGTTGACAGGCTAAAGCATCCCTTTCAATCACCTCAAAAAGAGCTTGAGTCAAAGTCTCTATAAACTTTAAACTACCCGCCAACCCGTTTGAAGATTGAAAAAAAGAGTCCAGCCCATATGGCGAATACCCCATAAGCACCAACGATAACGGAACCGCCACCTCCCGACAGCCGACTATATCCCAACCCATAACCCATTTTTCCGGTAACCGGGAATTAAAGACCGACCTCTTGCTCAAAGCCATACGACTCAATGGAATAGTATTATGATTCCGGCTCAACTCTTCATAAGAGCAATTAAATGGCTTAAGCTCAGCGTTAAAACCGTGATATCTTTCGATCGACTCCATCAGGGCCGAGCCTTTCGCCCCCTCCAGAGTCACTCCTTTACCATGCGACACACTCATACCGCAGACATTAGGCCGAACCGCATTGACCACGGGAATGCCGATACGATCAAGTCCCGTGATATCGCTGAGACGTTTCAAACCGATTCGGTCACAAAAAGGCTGAACCTTTTCATAAAGTTCAGCAAATGAGGCCGAGTGGGGAGAGCCGTCGGAAGCTTTGGCTAAAGTATGAACTTTATCATAATAAGTTATCGATCTATTATAGATGTTTTCCGTCACTATACATTAGTCTCAGTCAAGATTAAAAGTTAAAAAAATGTAACTATTCAGCTAACCCGTGAATTCTGGGGACACAATCCCGATTTCCTTCGGAGAATCAGGTTATGTCCCCAGAATTCACTGAAATACATCAAAATTAGAAGATTTTCTATTTACG
>JAYEMC010000307.1:0-8717 GCA_034717935.1 Pseudomonadota bacterium
AACCAAAACGCAAGACCACCTCAGCAAAAACCAAAAGGGTCATGGAAGCTAAGAGAAGAGAGATAACCGTCTCTTCCATGCTATTGACAATACGGCTAAACATAAAAAAACCTCTAGTCGAACAACAAAAAAATCGCGGGCCCCTTAGAAACGAGGCCCGCTAAGCAAATCAAATCGTAACTATTCTGGAAAAAACTATTTATTGGCAGCGATAGCTGCATCGATGTAATCTTTACCGATCTGGCCTTCAAACTTTTTCCAAACCGGCTTCATTTTGTCAACCCACTGCTGACGCTCGGCATCGGTAAGCTGAATAATCTCGGAACGTTTGGAATCGATGATTTTCTGACGATCTTCAACCGATTTCTGCGCAGCAACTGAATTACCGAAAGCAATTGCTTCATCCAAAGAAGCCTTAATTTCGGTGCGCAGCTCATCCGACAGACCCATCCAAAACTCAGTCGAAGTAACGATCATGTAGTCGAGCAGACCGTGATTGGATTCAGTGATAAAACCTTGAACTTCAAAAAATTTCTTGGAGTAGATATTGGACCAGGTGTTCTCTTGACCATCAATCGCTTTGGTCTGCAAAAGGGTGAAAACCTCGGAGAAAGGTTTCTTCAAAGGCATGGCTCCAACTGCCTCAAACTGGGCTGCCAGAACATCAGAGCTCATGATACGAAATTTTTTCTGTTTGGCGTCAGCCGGAACTCTAAGCGGTGAGCTGGAGGACAACTGCTTCAGACCATTATGCAGGTAACCTAAACCGATGAGTCCTTTTTTCTTGATCGACATCAACATTTTCTGACCGTAAGGACCATTCTGAAAAGTGCCGACTGCGTCCATGTCTTTGAAAAGAAAGGGCAGATCATAGAGCTGCAGGCTTTTGGTATATTTTTTAAATTTTGAGAGTGAAGGAGCCGCCATATGCACGTCACCTAAAAGCATCGCTTCGAGTACTTTGTTATCACCAAAAAGCTGAGAATTAGGAAAAACCTCAACTTCAACTTTACCAGGCAGACGTTTTTCGACAAGTTCCTTAAACTTGTTGGCCATCTGACCCTTAGGCGTATTTTCCGCAACCACATGCGAAAATTTAATCACTACCGGCCCCGCGAAAGAGACTGTAGCAAATGCCATCAAGGCTACTGCTACTACCAGACTGAACACTAAAAGCTTACTTTTTTTCATCTTTTTGCTCCCTTCAACTAAATGCAGGTTTCATCGACCAAGCCGCTACCATAACGGACATTTAAGAAACCCGGTTCTATTAGAATGGTTTAATAGCAAAAAAAGACCTAGATAAACAAGTCGACTATTTCTGAAACTCTTGTAAGATTTTTTACTACAAAGAGATAGGATTTACGGTTCAATCAGGTGATTTTGAATGGCAAAACGAGACAATTCGGCATTGTTGCGCAAATTTAGTTTTTTCAGAAGGCGAGAACGATAGGTATCGACGGTTTTTACACTGATGTGATAGGCTTCGGCAATTTCATGATTGGTTTGACCTAAGGCCAGATGCCGTAAAACTTGCATTTCACGGGTTGATAATGAGTCAAGCGGAGACTTTCCACTAACCCCTTTTGCCAAGCGTAAAGCCAGCATTTCAACCGCTTCTTCACTTAAATACCGGGCTCCACCATAGACCTTACGTATGGCGGCAACCAGCTGTTCCGGAGCCGAGCGTTTGGTTACGTAGCCCCTGACCCCGGCTTCGACGGCTCGGATTACATACTGCTCCTCTTCATGCATGGTCAAAATGATAATCGGTAATTCCGGATAAGTTTCCAACAGCCTTGAGGCCACCTCCAAACCATCCAGACCCGGCATCGAGATATCAATAATCGCCACATCAGGCGGCAATTTTAAGGCCAGACGCACCGCCTCACGACCATCACTGGCCTCGGCAACAACCTCAATATCACCACTCTCCTCAACAATTCGGGCGAGACCGGCCCGGACAATTGCATGATCATCGGCCAACAATACTTTTATCATGATTTCTCTTCCCATTTGTATGGAGCCTTAAACACAACCATGGTTCCTTGATCGGGAGACGATAAAATCTCCAGAAAGCCACCAACCAGAACTGCTCGTTCCCGCATCCCGGCAACTCCAAGCCCGACAACTTCGGGTAATTTATCAAGGAGAAAACCGCAACCGTCATCTTCAACGGTTAAAACAAGTGACAACTCTTCAGCCACCAGGGACATGAAAACCTGATCCGCCGCCGCATGGCGGGCAACATTGGTCAAGACCTCCTGAGATATACGATAGGCCGCTGTTGCCAGGGTATCACTGATGGCAGGAACATCCCCTTCGACCGTAAAGGCGCAGGTAATTCCAGTGCGTCTTTCAAAATCAGCCGCGTACCATTCCAGGGCTTCGACCAGACCCAGATCATCAAGAATACCGGGCCGCAGACGTAAAGCAATACTTCTGACTTCATCAATCGTATCATCAATCAGCGAACACATCATTGCCGCCCGCTCGACGGCCTTCTCATCAACCAGTCGCAATCTGTCGCCCAACCAGACCGTCTCGATCCGCAACGCAGTCAGAACCTGACCGAGTTCATCATGCAGACCTCTGGCAATAGCTGCCCGCTCCTTCTCCTGGGAGGCCATAATACTGCCGGAGAGACGACTAAGTTCGGCGGTTCTTTTCTTAACCTGACGTTCAAGGTCTTGAGTATAGAGGCTGAGTTTTTCCTGAGCTTGCTGCAAAGCCTCTTCAGCCGCTTTGCGGGCACTGATATCGATTGAGACAGCCAAAGAACGAACAATTGCCCCGTCCGCATCACGATCACCGATGGCCGAAAGCAGAACATCCATCACGGCCCCATCTTTACGCAGATACTGATAAGAGATATCCTTACAGAATCCGGTGCGGAAAAACTCCGGCAAAACCTCTTCCCGAGCATAATCACAAGAATCCGGAGTCAGAAAATCAAGCAGCGGCGCACCAACCACTTCTTCGCGCTCATAACCTAAGACATCAAGCCAGTGATCACTAACACTAACCAACCGACCAGCAACATTAATTGAATGCAACATAGCCGGCGTATTATGATAGATCGAGCGATAACGTTTTTCACTATTGCGCAAAGCCTGTTCGGCATTTTTGCGCTGGACAATCTCGACACTGGCTTTACGATAGAGAAAAAAGACTGCCAACGCCACCAGAATGCAAAGAGTTATAACGGTCGGCACGGTTACTCGAACCAGAGGATCAAGAACCACTTTGTAAATGGCCTTCAAACTGCGCAGATGAACTACATGCCAGCCCGGAAAACCATCAATCTCCAACCGATTAACAAAATATCGATTGGCAGCCTTATCAATCGCATAGTGCTCACCATCTTGAACCAAACCCGTCCAAAACCAGGGCCCTTTGCCAAACTGCCGGGATTCGGCTAAGCCGCGCAGTTCACGTTCGGAATGGTGCCAGAGAAGCTGAAACAGCCAAGCCTTACGATTAGCAATAAAAATCAAGCCCCGAGGATCGGTAACCACCACGATCTCATCCCGGCTCTGGCCCAATTTTTTCTCAATCTGTTCGAGCGACGCCTTAATCACGGCAACCCCCAACGGGCTATCACCCTGCTCCGCAAAAACCGGATAGCTGCAATAAACCCCGCGTTTTCCGGAAGTTGTGCCTAATGCCAGATAGGAGGTCGGAAAACCATCTACCGCCCCTTGAAAATAAGGCCGAAAAGCAAAATTTTTACCGACAAAACTGTCAGCATCGTCACGATTACTGGAAGCAATCGTGACCCCGTCATAATTCATCAAATAACAGACATCAGCCCTTAAAGCACTCTTGAAATGATCGAGCAAAACATCCGTCCGCGCAACCGAGTCACTCCCCCCGACGACCAGGCATTCAACCAGTTGCGGCATACCGGCCAGAGTGCGAACCGGTTTCACATTTTCCGAAAGGAAGGTTGAGAGGTTTTTCTGAATAATCTCAACCCGGGTAATGGCGTGGTGTTCCGCCTCCTTAAAAGCCGCTTTTTTCAGGGAGGTGTAGTAGAGATAGCCTCCGGTTGTCGCCGACAAAAAAGCGAGCAGGGATAAGACAAAAAAGATCAGACGCAGTTTCATTTATAGGAACAGCTTTAGGATGATAGATTGATTTTTTCTGTAAACTAGGCTAAATACCGCTTCTTGAATGAAGTAACACGAGCAACCACGACTGTCAACCCGAGTACCCTTGAAATCCGATATTAGGTACTTTAAGTTAAAACGGATAACTTTGAACTTTGCTTCGCCCCCATTAACGGGGTCACATCTTGACAAATGGCGGATTAAAGCCTTGCTTTTGCGCGAACCTTGCGGCCGCCAAGTGTCAAGAAATGACCCCAGCCGAGACAGAACAAAAACCGTGACAAAAACTACACTCTATCTCGGGCGGGGTCAATTCTTGACGATGACGTCTCGAGATAATCGCACAAGCCGAAAAACTACCAACAGCCATTGTCAAGATTTGACCCCATTTGAGAGGGCGAAGCAAAGTTCGCACGTTCTCGAACTCCATTAAAGGCACCCAACTCAAATGAAAAAAATCCCTCTTTTAGGTTTTATCGGCAACAGCAACAGCGGCAAGACGACGCTGTTGACCTCCCTGATCGCTGATCTGACGGCTAAAGGCCTTAAGATCGGTGCCGTCAAACATCATCATCGCTCTTTTACGATTGATCATGAAGGCAAAGACAGCCAGCGCTTTACCGCAGCCGGAGCCCGCAAAACGATTATCACCGGACCTAAGCAGACGGCCCTGATAGAACAAACGGCAAATCAGCTCCAGCTGGAGGATTTGGCGGCATCCTATCTGCAAAATCTTGACCTTATTTTAGTGGAGGGCTTCAAGCAAATCGAAATACCTAAGATTGAAGTCCAACGCCAGGCTCTCGGCCTGCCCCTACTGAGCCGTGGGGCAAACCCCGACCCCAACCTGATTGCCGTTATCAGTGATCTGGCCCAAACCCTTGATGTCCCACTCTTTGTCCCGAATGAAATTTCCGCAATCAGCACTTTTATCTGCTGCCATTTCGCCCTTTCCATCCAACCTCAAGCATGACTGCACACTCTTCAAACAGACTCCCATTAAGCGGAACCGTGCTGGCCGGCGGCCGGGCTCTGCGCCTGGACGGTATGGACAAAACCCAACTCCGGTTAGGCCGGGAAAACCTGCTCAGTCGAACCCTTGGCATCATCAACTCTTTCTGTGCAGAGACCTTGATCAGCAGCAACACGTTGAAACAACATCCCCAAGGACGTATCGTCCCCGATCTCGAACCGGGTCAAGGCCCATTAGGTGCAATCTACAGCTGCCTGCAGACATCCCGCAACCCCTATCTCCAGGTCGTTGCCGGCGACATGCCTTTCATTACAGCCCCGGGACTGACTAAACTCTGGCAGGAAAAAGAGGAGTTCGATGTCATAATCCCGCAAACCCCGGACGGCCTGCAACCATTGGCCGCCCTCTACAAACAGAGCTGTATTCCCGCCATCGCCAAACAATTAAAAGAGAACCATTTTAAAATCAGACGATTTTTTAGTAATGTCCGGGTCAAGATCATAATCTGCTCAGATTTTCCCGACATTTACCCGGATCACACCTTTCTCAATATCAATTCACCCGAAGACCTGCAAAGAGCCCGCGACATCTACCATAAATCAAATTAAAAGTTTGAATTTTCAGGCGTTACCTGCTATTAGACGCGCCGCAGAGAGTGGCATATACAACACTTTTTTCTATTTAAACAATAAGGACAACTAATAACGTGCAACAAGTCTTCAGTGACACCAGCTTTACCCAACTCGATATTCCGGCCGAGGTTCTTGAAGGAATCGCCGCCGCCGGTTATGAATTCTGTACTCCGGTACAAGAAGAGGTTCTTCCTCTAACCCTTAAAGGCGACAATATCGCGGCCCAGTCACAAACCGGCACCGGCAAAACCGCAACTTTCCTTATCACCTTACTGACGCGCCTGATTCGATCACCAAAAAACGGCGATAACTCACGATCCAACGAAAGTACCTCAAGACCCCGAGCTCTGGTCCTGGCGCCAACCCGTGAGCTGGCGGTTCAGATCGGACGTGAAGCTGACATCTTAAGCGAATCTACGAATATTCGTTTTCAAGCAATTTACGGCGGCGTCGATTATGAGAAACAGCGCATGGCTCTGCAATACGAGCAGGTTGATGTTGTCGTCGCAACGCCGGGCCGTTTGATCGATTATATGAAACAGAAGGTTATCTTTTTAGATGAACTTGAGGTCTTGGTTATTGATGAAGCCGACCGCATGTTTGACATGGGTTTCATCCCTGACGTTCGCTGGCTGCTCAAGCGCTGCCCCTCGACCGACAAACGTCAATCCCTGCTCTTTTCCGCAACCCTCTCGGAGAAGGTCATGGAGCTCGCTTACGAACATCTTAATATCAGCGAAGCAACCAACATCAATCCGGGACAGATTACGGTTGATAAAATCGACCAGAGCCTCTACCACGTCGGCAAACACGAAAAGATGTCTCTGCTTTTTGGCCTTTTGCACCGGGAAAAGCCTGAGAGCAGCCTGATTTTCACTAACACCAAAAGAATGGCCGAAATCCTTGAAGACTACCTCAAAGCCAACGGTTTTGCAGCGGCCTGCCTAACTGGTGATGTCCCGCAAAAGAAACGCCTGGCCACACTGGAGCGCTTTAAGAATAAAAAACTCAACATCCTGATCGCCACCGATGTCGCCTCCAGAGGTCTCCATATTGACGCAGTCACCCATGTCTTCAACTATGATCTGCCTCAAGACGCCGAAGACTATGTCCATCGGATCGGCCGCACGGCTCGGATCGGAGCCACCGGTAACGCCATAGCCCTGGCCGGTGAAGAGGACGCTTTCTACCTTGAAGCGATCGAAAAACTAGCCGGGAAAATTCCGGTCATCTGGGCTGAAGATGAAGATTTTGAACGAAATTTCAAACGCCCGCAACGCCGCCCGCAGAGTAGCCCCCGCAGTTCAGCGGGAAGAGGAAAACCGGGTGACAGCCGTGGCCGCAGCAGTAGCTCCTCTGGTTCACGAAAAAAACCGTCACACTCTACGAGGGCAAAAGCCGGCCCCAAGAAACACCATTCGGGTTCAGACGAGCGTCCCGATCGGGAGAGCAGACAATCATCCCGCCGGAGCAGCAGTTCAACCGGCAGCAAGCAGGGAGAGGCGCAAAAATCGAGCGAAAACCGTTCGCGCCGACGTCCGCCCCGTAAACAAAGCAACGGGGAACAGGCGGCTAAGAGTACGGGGAGACAGAGCCCCAATAAAAAGCCGCAACCGGCAAAATCCGCCCCTAAAACCGACAAGAACATTAAGAAACAATTTGACGGCCCGACACCCAAGCTCCCGGCAAAAGGCCAAACCCAGAAACCGCAAAAGAAAAAAGGGATCTTGAAAAAAATCTTCAGTATTTTCAAGAGCGGCGATAAATAGAGTTATGAGTACGAACAAAACCCTCATCTACCGCGTCCATTTTCAAACCGACGATCGGAGCTACTCGCTTTTAGCGCGCTCCGTCAAAGAGTCGGAATTTTTTGGTTTTATTGAGCTCTCGGAGATCATCTTTGAAGATGTAAACCGCTTGATCATCTCTCCGGAAGACGAAGCTCTACGTAAAGAGTTCGCCAAGGTTGAAAGTATCACCATCCCCCATCAGTATCTGCGCCGAATTGATCGCCTCTCCGACTCCGACGATATCGGAGTATCGTATCTGAAAATTGCTGAGAGTAAGAAGAAAAACGATTAACCCATTAAAACAGAAGGAGAACTGATTATGCATGAACATCACGATCACGGCCCCTGCGGCAACGACGGCCACTGCCACGACTGCAGCAACCATCAAGAAAAGATGAGCTTTGCCGAAAAATTGACGATGCTTCTGAATCACTGGATCGACCACAACGACTCACACCAGACCGATTACAAAAAATGGGCCGCCCAGGCTAAAGAGGAAGGCTATGACGAAGTCGTCGACAAAATCCTCGAAGCGATGCAGCAATTTCAGGAAGGCAATCAGCGCCTGCGCCAGGCTCAACAAATCATGACCATGGATTAGCAGAAGATGAGTTGTCAGGTTTACCAAGAACTTGAAGAGCGGGGGCTGGTTTATCAGAGCACCAATGCTGTGGGCTTGCAAAAACTTCTGCAAAAGACTCCGCAGACCTTCTATATCGGTTTTGATCCGACAGCCGACAGTCTTCATGTCGGCTCTCTAATTCCGATTATCGTCATGATGCATCTGCAAAAGGCCGGTCATCGCCCGATTGCCATCTTGGGTGGCGGTACCGCCATGGTTGGTGATCCCAGCGGCAAGACCGAACTGCGGCAGATGCTGACGCCGGAAAAGATCGTTGAAAATGGAAAAGGGATTGCGGGCCAGCTCGCCCGCTTTCTCGATTTTAGTGATGATCGCTGCCGCCTGATCAACAATGCCGACTGGCTCTCATCGCTTAAATATGTCGATTTTTTAAGAGAGATCGGACGCCATTTCAGTGTCAACCGGATGATCACGGCCGAATCTTATAAACAACGTCTTGAAACCGGCCTCTCGTTCATCGAATTTAACTACATGATCCTTCAGGCCTACGATTTCCACGTCTTATGCCGGGAACAAAAATGCCGCATCCAGATGGGTGGCCAGGATCAGTGGGGCAATATCGTGGCC
>JAYEMC010000307.1:8817-11883 GCA_034717935.1 Pseudomonadota bacterium
AACGAGCTCAAACCAAAAAAGCCGGCACCGACACAAAGGCTGGTGAACACTGAAACCTCGGAGGTTCCGAGGCAGGTGTAGCGAAAACCGTCGACAAAATAGAAAAAGGGATTGTAAAAGGACGCTTTTTGCCAGAAAAGCGGCAAGTCGGAGATCGAAAAAAAGACGCCACTCAAGAAAGAGAAAGGGACAATAACAAAATTCTGAAAAGCGGAGATATGATCCCATTTGTCGGCGATAATCGCCGAAACCAGGCCTAGCGCACCAAGCGACCCAGAGCAAAAAAAAGCCAGGATCAGGGCATAGAACGGATGGCGAACCGGCACCAGAACAAAGAAACAGGCGGCCAACCAAACGCCAAAACTAACGAGAATGCCGCGCACCACGGCGGCCCCGACAAAGGCGAGATAGAATTCAAAATCAGAGATCGGCGACAATAAAATAAAGACAACATTACCGTTCATACGCGCTTGAAAAAGACTTGATGAACTATTGGCAAAAGCGTTCTGCAGCATCGCCATAACCATCAAACCGGGAATCAAAAAAGTCAAATAGTTGACCCCCGGCAACATCTCCCGGCTATTGGAGATAATCGAGGAGAAAATCAGGAGATATAGCAACACAGTTATCACCGGCGTTAAAATCGTCTGAATCGAGACCTTAAGAAAACGCCAAACCTCACGAGCAAAGAGAATATAGAGACCGTAGAAATTAAACATTAATAATTCCCAGCCTCCGTCAATTCTGTATAAACCTCCGTTAAACCGGGTTCATGAATCCGCAGATCGGAGAATTTGATACCAGCTTGATCTAATGCTGCCAGAACCTCACCGATCGGGTCCTGTGCCCGATGCAGCCGCAAAAGAAGTTCGCCTGGGGGGGCCGCATCCTTTTTTTGTTCCAGGGCGCTCGGCAGAGCCACAGTGCTCTCCGGGGTTAGCTGTAAACGCAGTTGACGCCATGAATAACGACTTAAAAGCTCATCTTTAGGCGCCAGAGCGACAAGTCGGCCACAATCGAGGATGGCGATTTTTTCACACATGCTCTCGGCTTCTTCAAGATAATGGGTCGTCAAAATAATCGTATGCCCTTTTCGGTTAAGACCACGAATAAATTCCCAAAGCTTAAGTCGTAAGGCGACATCGACCCCAGCCGTCGGTTCATCAAGAATAACCACCGGCGGTCGATGAACCAGGGCCTGGGCAATCAGAACCCGCCGTTTCATCCCCCCGGAGAGATGATTCATCGTCGAATCGACTTTATCTTCCAGACCCAGGGCAGCAATTAACTCATCAAGCCACGACCGGTTTTCAGCCCCCAAACCAAAATATCCAGACTGCAGAGTGAGCATCTCCCTGACTGTAAAAAAAGGGTCATAAGCAAGTTCCTGCGGCACAACACCAAGTTTATAACGGGATTTTCGCCACTGCCGCCGAACATCATAACCGAGCACTGCGGCCGCACCGGAAGTCGCCCGTGTCAATCCGGCCAAAATATTGATCAAGGTTGACTTTCCCGCCCCATTAGGCCCCAAAAGAGCAAAAAAAGAACCCTCGGCAATCGTCATACTAACTTCACTGAGTGCCTTGAGCGAACCATACTCTTTTCCTAGATTTTTTATACTTACAGCATCCATAAATCCCGAAAAATATAATATTTACTTGACAAAAAGTTAAAAAATATAATATCTTACTCTTTCGGCCCGCCTTTTGAGAACCCCGCTGAAAAACCCGAAAAGAGATGTAAAAACAGGCCGGGGCCGAAATAAGCCAATTCAATCGCAAAAACTTTCTTATCCTCTTTTCTTAATATTTTCAAAAAAAAGTCGGACGGGGTAAAAATAGCAACAACAATTAGTGCAGGAGAAGATAACATGAACCAGGAAAGACATCAAGAGAGACATATGGATTCGACTGAGATAACCGAACTTATTCTTGAGGCCGCCGAAAAAGCCCGAGCTGAAATCGGCATCGTCACTAAACAACCAAGTACCGGCAAGTCGGCCAAATGGCCGATCGACTGTAATATCGGCCCCGGCCTTGAGGGGGCCATCGCCTGCGAATCCAAAGTCGGCTATGTTAACGGCACCGACGGCCTGCTCTCCTACCGGGGCTACGACATCTTTGAACTCTGTGCCTACTCAACCTATGAGGAGGTCTCCTTTCTCCTTCTGCATGGTCACCTGCCGAACGCGACCGAACTTTATGAATTTAAACAAAATCTGATCAAGCACCGACACATGAATAAAACTCTGCGACTGCTGATGAGCTTTCCGGTCGAAGATATGAACGCCATGGCAGCCCTGCGTATGGGCACCATTTTCATGCGCCAGGAATTTACCGACGTTGACCGCGAGAGTGCAAAGCCCGATTTAAGTGATGCCATCAGCTCAGATGAAGATTCAATCGGCATGGAGACCAAACCGAGCGGTGAACGGCGCGCCATCTATGAATTCAAAAAGAAAAAAAAGCGCCGCAAAAAGAAGGATTCAGACCTTGATGATGCCAGCGGCTTAGAGGCCTGTTACCACCTGATCGCCGGGGTACCGACGGTAACTGCTGCCATCGCCCGTTTACGCCACGGCCTGATGCCCTATGAACCCTTAAATGATTTAAGCCACGCCGCCAATCTCTACTACATGATGAACGGCCGACGCCCGACCGCAATTGAGGAACGGGTCTTGGACGTTGCCCTGATCCTTCATGCCGACCACGGCATGAATGCCAGCACGTTCGCCGCAATGGTAGTCGCCTCGACCATGTCCGACATCTATTTCTCGGTCGGCTCCGGCATCGCCGCCCTCAACGGCCCCCTGCATGGCGGGGCTAACGAACGCGTTTTAGATACTTTACGCGATGTCGGCACCCCCGACAACGTCGAGACCTGGGTCAAAGAATCACTGGCCAAAAAGAAAAAGATTCCCGGTTTCGGTCACCGCGTCTACAAAACCTACGACCCCCGAGCCCGGATTTTAGGACCGCTCGCCAAATTCCGCTGTCTCGGCTGCAAACCTGAGGTCCAAAACCTGATCAGTACGGCCGAACACCTCGAACACAAGGTTGTCAG
>JAYEMC010000308.1:0-11879 GCA_034717935.1 Pseudomonadota bacterium
TAAGGCCGCTCAGGAGATGCGTGAGCGGGTTCGGGAGATGATCGGCCCGGTGGCGCAAAGCATGTGGATCTCGACCTTTCATTCGAGTTGTGCCCGGATTTTACGAAATCATGGTGATCTGTTGGGCTTTTCGGCTAAATTTTCGATTTATGCTGATAAGGAACAGATTGCCCTGCTCAAAGAGGTATCGCGTAAACTCAATCTTTCGGCGACCATGTTTCCGGCTGAATATCTGCGTTCGGCAATTGATGATGCTAAAAATCGCGGGGTCGATCCCGATCAATATGCTGTAGAGGCGCGTCAGGCTCACAACCCCAAGTCGCAGGCTGTGGCTCAAGCCTATAAGCTCTATCAGGAGAGTATGAAAGAGAACGACGCCCTCGATTTTGGCGACCTCCTCTTTCTGACCGTGGCTCTGTTTAACCAGCATCCCGATTTGCTGGAGTCATACCGGGAGCGTTTTCATTATATTTTAGTTGATGAATATCAGGATACGAATGAGGTTCAGTATCGTCTCATTAATATGCTGGCCGAGCCGCGGCGTAATCTTTGTGTCGTTGGTGATGATGATCAATCGATCTATAGTTGGCGTGGGGCTCAGATAAAAAATATCCTCGATTTTGAATCCGACTATCCCGAATCCAAGGTGGTCAGGCTTGAGGAGAACTATCGCTCGACTGCAACCATCCTGGCGGCCGCTAATCACGTGATTGCCGGCAATCGAAAACGCAAGGGCAAGGATCTCTGGACCAAAAATTCTTCCGGAGATTTAGTTTCCCTCTTTCTCGGCAGCAATGAAGCTGATGAGTGCAGTTACGTGATCAAACGGATCAGTACTTCGGTGAGAGAGCCCGGCGATTTTGCCATTTTTTATCGGACTAATGCTCAATCTCGGGTTTTTGAAGAGGGTTTGAGTCGTCGAGGCATTCCCTATATCATTGTTGGCGGGACGAAGTTCTACGACCGGGCCGAGATTCGGAATCTGCTCGCTTATCTCAAAGTCGTTAACAATGAGCGTGACGGTGTCAGTTTGCAACGAATTCTTAATATACCGACACGCGGCGTGGGTAAAACCTCGATTGAACATCTTCAGGTTTATGCCGAAGAGAACGGCATAAGTTTTTGGGAGACCATGGAAAGACTGGATGGTGAAGCTCTTATCCGGGGGAAAGCTCGCACCTCTTTATTGGGTTTGCGTGATATGATCACGCAATGGCGGCGTGACCAGGGCGAATGCAAGCCAAGTCAGCTCTGTGCCCGGATTATTGCTGAAATTGGTTTTGCCGAATGGTTGCAGAAAAATAATGATCCGGTTCAGGCTCAGGCTCGGGGCGAAAATGTGGCCGAACTTTTGAACGCGATTGAGCTCTGGGAAAACGAGCAGGAGAATCCGACGCTGGCCGCCTATCTCGAAAATGTTGCCCTGATTAACGATGATCGCCAGTCCGATCAAGAGCTTTCCCGGGTTACTTTGATGACCATTCATCGGGCCAAAGGACTGGAGTTTGACGAGGTTTTTCTCGTCGGTCTTGAAGAGGGGCTTTTCCCCGGTAAACGGAGTTACGAAAAACCGGAATTATTGGAAGAGGAGCGTCGGCTTTGCTACGTCGGTATGACACGGGCTCGGGAAAAACTGCATATGTCGGCCTGTCGTTTGCGCCGTATCTATGGGCAGACGATGGATAGTCGTCCTTCGCGTTTTTTGCTGGAAATTCCTTTGGAACTTTTGCGCCGCGAAGATCGTAATCGGAGCTCGGCCCATAAAACGGGGAGGACAACTGTAACCGGCGGCTCTGGCAAAGAGTCGTTTTCCCGTCCGCAAAGAGTAAGGGTGGCGCAATCATTATCCCCGCGAACGACAGGAGCGGGAGCCCTTAAAAAAAAGAGCGGGTCGGCAAAAGTCACGGATCAAAACTCTCCGTTCCCCCAGGGGTGCCACGTTAAACATTCGGTTTTTGGTCCTGGGGTAGTGGCTGGCGTTAAAGGCTCGGGTGAAGAGACCAAGCTCGATATTATATTCCGTGACCGAGGGCGTAAACTTTTACTTCTCAAGTTTGCTTCGCTGACGAAAATTGGTTGACCTGTATAATCTTTTTTTGTTTGACTTTACTAGGTCAGTTGGGCTAATATCCCCCGCTCTCGTGATTTTATCTGCTGGGAGAGGTGCGTCTTTCGGTCTGGTTCAGTAATTGAGGAAATATATTTAGTCGATGTTTGAATCGCTTTCCGATAAACTTGATGTAACGTTCAAGAAACTGCGCGGGCAAGCTCATTTGTCGGAAGATAACGTCAAGGATGCTTTGCGCGAGGTGCGTCTGACCCTACTCGAAGCGGATGTTAACTTTCTTGTTGTCAAGCAGTTTGTCAAAGCGGTGCGCGAGCGGGCTATGGGCAGTGAAGTTCTGGAGAGCTTGACACCGGCCCAGCAGTTTATCAAGATTGTCAATGAAGAGATGGTTGCTCTGATGGGGGGGAGTGCGGTTGGCCTTGATCTTAATGCCGCGCCTCCGGTTGTGATCATGATGGTCGGCCTTCAAGGCTCCGGGAAAACAACCTCCTCCGGTAAACTGGCTCTCTCTTTGAAAAAAAATAAACGCAAACCCCTGCTGGTTCCGGTTGATGTCTATCGGCCGGCGGCGATTGATCAGTTGCAGAGTCTCGGCCGCCAGATTGATGTGCCGGTCTATCCTTCCGAGGATAAACAGGATCCGGTTAAGATCAGCCGTTTAGCTTTGGAAATGGCGCAGCAGCAAGGCTACGACACGGTGATTATCGACACCGCCGGGCGTTTACAGATCGATGAAAAATTGATGGCGGAGTTGGAAAAGATTAAAGCTGCCGTCAAAGCGCATGAGATCTTGTTGGTTGCCGATGCGATGACCGGGCAGGAAGCCGTCAATATCGCCAAGACCTTTAATGATACCCTCGATATCACCGGCGTAGTTTTGACTAAACTTGATGGTGATGCGCGCGGCGGAGCCGCCCTGTCGATTAAAGCGGTAACCGGTAAACCGATCAAGTTTGTTGGTGAAGGGGAAAAACTCAGCGCTCTTGACATCTTTTATCCTGACCGCATGGCTTCGCGGATCCTCGGGATGGGGGATATGCTGACCTTGATCGAGAAAGCCCAGGAAGGTGTCGATCAGAAAAAGGCCGAAGAGCTGGCTCGTAAACTGCGTAAGAATGAGTTTTCTCTCGATGATTTCCGCTCTCAACTCCAGAATATCAAGAAGTTAGGTTCGATTGGCGGGATTATGAAAATGATTCCCGGTATGGGGAAACTTAAGGATAAACTTGGTGATGAAGCGATTGACGACAAGGAGCTGGTCAAGATCGAGGCGATTATCAACTCGATGACCGATAAAGAGCGGCGTGACCATCGATTGATTAACGGCAGCCGCCGCAAACGGATCGCCAAGGGCAGCGGCTGCACGGTTCAAGATGTCAATCGCCTGCTCAAGAATTTTCTTGATATGAAGAAAATGATGAAAAAGTTTAATAAGATGGGCCCTAAAGGTATGAAGCGCATGATGGGACAACTGGGTGCCTAAATTAATGTTTTTAAATTTAGATGGAGCCTTTTGGGCTACCGCTATTAAAAAAGGAGAAAGAAGTAATGGCAGTAAAACTTAGATTGACGCGGAGAGGTGCAAAAAAGAAGCCTTTCTATCGTATTGTTGCGGCCGATACGGAATCACCCAGAGATGGCCGTTTTCTTGAAATTGTTGGAACCTATGACCCCAACCTCGATCCGGCGGCTGTTGTTTTACACGATGACAAGTTGAATTACTGGCTCGAACAGGGGGCCACTCCGTCGCCGACCGTGGCAAGTATTATTAAAAAGGCTCGGAAAGCGGCTCCGGAAGTAACAGCTTAAATTCTATCACTTAACTAGGATAACATCCTATGTTCAGGTGGCTGGAGAGAAGCAATGTACAAAGATTTGATTGAGTACCTGGCGAAGTCGCTGGTCGATAATCCCGATGAGGTAGAGGTTCGGGAACGTGAAGAGGAAAATTCAGTTCAGCTGGAACTCTGTGTCAATCAGAAAGATCTCGGTAAAGTGATCGGTCGCCAAGGTAAAACGGCCCGGGCTATGCGTACTATTTTAGGGGCTGCGGCGGCTAAGGAAGGGCGCCGTGCCAGTCTCGAAATCGTCGAATAGATGATACTTGAGTCGCGATACTCCTAGGGGTTAATCTATGGAAAATCCTTGGGTGGTCTTAGGCGAGGTTGTTAAAGCGCAAGGTTTGCGCGGTGAGGTTAAGGTACGTTCCGAGATTACTGATCCGGAGAATTTCCTTTTGCCGAACCTCTCTTTGCGTTGGGCTGACGGTAGATGCAAGCCTTTGACGGTAGAGAGATACAGAGCGCAGAAAGGCGGTTTTGTTCTCTCTTTTTCCGGTTGTGAGTCGATTGATCAGGCCCAGGCTTTGATTGGCTGTGAGCTGGTCTGTCGGGGCAGCCGGTTACCATCATTAGCTGACGATGAGCATTACCATTTTCAATTGCTGGGCTTGTCGGTTTTTGATTGTCGGGGGGAAGAACTTGGCAAATTGTCTGAAATTATGCAGACCGCAGCCCATGAGATTTATGTCGTGAAGCTGAAAAGCGGTCGCTCGGAAGATGGTGAGTTACTGTTGCCGGTGGTTGCGTCTTATATCATCGATATCGATCTTGAAGCTGGAAAAATCGTAGTTGATCCGGCCGGAAATGGTGGTTTGACGGAGTTGTCGCCTTAAATGATTATTGATGTGGTGACCATCTTTCCCCGGATGTTCGATTCTCCTTTTGCTGAGAGCATTATTCATCGGGCTCTGGAGAAAGGCCGCTTTGCACTTAGGGTTCACAATCTCAGAGATTATTGTCATGACCGTCATCGGGTAGTAGATGATTATCCATATGGTGGTGGTGCCGGCATGGTGATGCGGCCGGAACCGGCTTTTAGAGCTCTGCAGGATCTACGCGATCCGCAATTTTCCGGAGAAGTGCTCTTACCTTCACCTTCGGGAGAGCCATTTACGCAGGATCTGGCGCAGCATTTAGGATCCTTGCAGCAGTTGGTAATCTTTTGCCCCCATTATGAGGGGCTTGATGAACGGGTCAGCACTCTGGTTGACCGGGAGATAAGTCTGGGTGACTACGTCCTGACCGGTGGTGAATTGCCGGCCATGGTGATGATCGATGCGATTGTCAGGCTTTTGCCCGGGGTTTTGGGGTCAGCGGCCTCTCTTGATGAGGAGAGTTTTTCTCCTTTGTTGGAATATCCTCACTATACCCGACCGGCTGAGTTTGCCGGTTTGCAGGTGCCCGAAATTCTGCTTTCAGGTCACCATGCCCGGATTAAGGAGTGGCGTCGGTTGCAGGCTTTGCGGAGAACTTTCGAACGTCGTCCCGATCTTCTTGAGCAAGCTAAATTGAGTGCCGAAGAGAAGAGGCTTTTGGCTAAATGGCAGCAGCAAGATCATAACCTCGATGAGGTTTGACCTCTTAAATATTTAACGTTTTAAAATCTTATGTATTATTGTAAGTAGTAGAGAGAGAACAGATGAACACAATTGCACAGATTGAACAAGGTAGTATGCGTATGGATATCCCCTCTTTTAAGGCGGGTGATACCTTGAAGGTCCATGTCAAGATCCGAGAAGGTGAAAAACAGCGGATCCAGATTTTTCAGGGATTTGTCTTGTGTCGACAGGGTGAGAGTAATCGTGAGACCTTTACCGTGCGTAAGGTTTCCGGTGGTATCGGAGTCGAGCGAACCTTTCCCGTGCATTCACCAATGGTTGATAAAATTGAATTGGTTAACCGCGGCCGGGTGCGCCGGGCCAAACTTTACTATATGCGTAAATTACGTGGTAAAGCAGCACGGATCAGAACGATTAACTAATACGGGAAACCCCCGCAACCCGAAATTGAGAACTATACAACCACAGAGTTCACAGAGTACACTATGTGCCTTCTGTGAACTCTGTGGTTAAGAAAACTGAGTTTTCTTGTTTTTCATGATAGAAGTTCCAGAGTAAGTCACTAATACCCTGAGTTTGCGGGTTGGCTGAATAGTTAGCATTTAAATAACTTACCTACTATGTCTGACTCGCCGAAAGAAGCCCTTGTCGGACTCATGGCGCGTCTTGGGCGTCCAGTTGTGGTTGGGGTGGATGAGGTTGGCCGTGGTTGTTTGGCCGGGCCGGTGGTTGCGACGGCAGTTTTGCTTCACCCCGGTTTTTCTTTGCCGGGAGTCGATGACTCTAAAACTTTGAGTTCCGGGCAACGGGAATTGATCTTTGCTCAATTAGCAAAATCTGGTGTTTCCTTTGGTCTCGGTGTGGTGTCCGCTCAAGAAGTAGATCGTATTAATATCCTGCAGGCATCCCTGAAGGCGATGGTTAAGGCACTGACGGCTTTGCGTCAGGTTTTCGATCTGGTCGTGGTTGATGGACGTCAACGCTTGCCTTTGCACCTTCCTCAATACCCTTTGATCCGGGGTGATTCCCTTTGTCTGCCGGTGGCTGTTGCCTCCATTATTGCAAAAGTCGTTCGTGACCGGCAGATGCTCTATTATGATAGCCGATTTCCCGAATATGGTTTTGCCCGTCATAAAGGTTATGGGACTGTACAACATCGCCGCGCTCTTACCCTTAATGGCCCCTGTGCCCTACATCGTCGAACTTTTCGCTATAAAACTGTAGAGTGTGCTTATGATTGAAAATCCGCGGCACAGTCTTGGTCGTTGGGGTGAAGACCAAGCGGCTCGTTATCTCGAGAACCATGGTTTGACGATTGTCAAGCGTGGTTTTCGTTGTCGTTTTGGCGAAATTGATATCATTGTTCAAAATTCGGAGGTCTTGGTTTTTTGTGAGGTGAAAACCAGGCGTCGAGAATCCTTTGCTACTCCCCAAGAGTCGGTTGGCTGGTCAAAACAGAGACGTTTGATTAAGACCGCTGGTTGGTATCTCAATCAGCGGTCTTGGGATGGTGAACTTCGTTTCGATGTGATTGCGATTTTGGCCACAGAAGGTCTGGAGCCGCAGATTGAGTGGATTCAGGACGCCTTTGCTTGGGATTAATTTAAGGAGTGAAAATATATGAGTAATGAAAATGCCGAGTATGATACGGCAGAAGACGTGGCTGAAGTTGAGCGTCTTAATGATCCGGCCTGGATGCAGAAAACCTTAGGTGAACTCGATGACAATCTGGAATCGGTCTCAGATGAGTTGAAAAAATCATATGCTCAGATGGCGGCCGGCGTGGCTCAGGTTGAAAAAGAGGTAAAAGAAGCCTTCGAAGCCGGAGATGAGATGGCCTATCAGGCTGCCAAAATCAAGAAAAATATGATTTTGGAGCGTTTAAGAGAGCTAGAGGCCCTCCAATTGTGAAGGAGATGGCGGAATTTCTTTTTACCGCATCAATGTTGCGGCGCACTCCGCGTAGTGGTTTGCAGTTTCTTGGTAGTGGTCAGGAATCGGTAGCCGAGCATGTTTTTCAAACCATGATTGCCGGTTATGCTCTGGTGAAAATGGAGTTTGAGAATGGGGTGGAGATTGATGAAAAGCGGGTTTTGCAACTCTGCCTGCTCCATGACCTGCTTGAGTCGCGTACTGGTGACCTCAATTATGTCAATAAAAAATATCTTGAAGTTGATGAAGCGAAAGCCCTTGAGGATATGTGTCGACCCCTCTTTTTTGGTGATGAGATGTCGGCGCTGGTAAAAGAGTTTGAGCAAAAAGAGAGTTGTGAAGCCCGGCTTGCGGCTGATGCCGATCAACTTGCTCTGATTGTTCTGGTTAAGGAACAACATGATCTTGGTAACCCCTATGCTCGAAAATGGTTGACTGTCGCCCGACAGCGTCTTTTGACGGAATCCGGTCGGGCTTTAGCCAAGGGTTTGTATGAAAGCGACTGGGCTTCCTGGTGGTTTAGTAAAGAAAGTAACGAGTGGTGGGTCAACGGAAAAACAGATAAAGGAGAACAGTAGATGAAAAGATTATGGTTGATGATTCCGGCAGTTTTTTTTCTGGTCTCCGTGGTACAGGCGGAAACCATTAAGCTTCCGGTGGCCTCTCCTTTTACCGGGCCTCTGGCCTCTTTTGGTGAAGGGGTCAAGAACGGAGCTCTTCTCAAAGCTGATGAGATTAATGCCGGCGGCGGTATTAAGGGGCAGAAAATCGAGATCGTTCTTGGCGACGAACTTTGTGATCCCAAGGAGGCAGCTGCGGTAGCCACCCGTTTTGCCAATGATCCCGAAGTCGCAATTGTAGTTGGTCATCTCTGTAGCTCAGCGACGTTGGCGGCCCTGCCGATTTACCGGGAAGCCGGACTCCCGGCAATTACGCCGGCTTCGACCAATCCCGAGATCGGCAAATCGAGTCCCTACTATTTTCGTAATGTCTACAAAGATGATTTTCAAGGCGATTTTCTCGCCCGTTACGCTAAAAAGGTGCATGGCTTTAAGAAAATTGCCATTTTTTATGAAGTAAATGACTACGCCATGGGCCTTAAGGATGCTTTTGTCAAACAGGCGAAAAAACAGGGTTTGAGGGTGATCGGGGCTGAATCCTACATGGCGGAAACTGCTGATTTTAAGGCTCAGTTGACAAAGTTCAAGATGATGCGGCCTGATGCCATCTTTATTCCGGGTTACGCCCCTCAAGCCACTTTGTTGATCTCTCAGGCCCGTAGCCTGGGGATGAAATGCGCATTTTTTGGGGCTGATGGTCTTGATGATGCGATCATGTTGCAAAACCCCGACGCTGACGGTCTCTTTGTCACCACCCCTTTTCTGGTTGATCGGGGCGGGGCGATGGTTAAAGAGTTCGTCGAGCGCTACCGGAAGAAATTCGGGATTGAGCCGAATTGGTTTGCAGCCAACACCTATGATGCCGTCGGCCTCGCGGCTGCCGCGATTACGCAAGCCGGACTTGACCGCGAGAAAGTGCGGGCTTATCTGGCCTCAATATCCTCTTTAGAGAAAGCTTATCAGGGGATTACCGGGGCGACCTACTTTGATGAAAACGGCGACTGTCTCAAAGCCGCCTTTGTTAAGGTTGTCAAAGATGGTAAATGGGTTAGTGCCGAGGAACAACTCCAGTAACTCTTTATGCTTACTGCTATTCTCGAACATTCATCCCTTTTTCTGCAGCAGCTGGTTAATGGAATAACCTTGGGTAGCATCTACGCCCTGATTGCGGTCGGCTACACCATGGTCTACGGGGTTATTCAGTTGATAAATTTTGCCCATGGTGAAATTTATATGCTGGGGGCCTTTATCAGCTTCTCCCTGCTTACCGGATTGTTCGGGGTCGGTCTGCCTTTTTGGTTGGCCGTAGTCGTTGCCGTTCTGGCTTGTGCTTTGGCCGGGGTTCTGCTTGATATTGTGGCTTACCGGCCTCTGCGCCGGGCGCCTCGGCTGGCCGCTCTGATTACGGCGATCGGCATGTCTATCTTCCTGCAAAATCTGGCCCTGTTGATCTGGGGGGCTCAGATTAAATCATTTCCGCGAAATCTGATTCCCGCTTTTTTTAATGAACCGGCTCTCCAGTTTGGCGATGTTTTGGTCAGTTGGTTGCAGGTTATCATTCTCCTGACTGCAATCTGTCTCATGCTCGCTTTACAGTTGATTGTCCATTACACCAGGATCGGCCGGGCCATGCGGGCGATTGCTCAAGACAAGACCGCAGCTTCCCTGATGGGAGTCAATGTTGATCGAGTCGTCTCTTATACCTTTGCCTTAGGCTCCGGTCTCGGTGGGGCGGCGGGAATTTTGGTTGCCCTCTATTATAATGCTGTCTATCCGACGATGGGCTATTTTGCCGGGATTAAAGCCTTCGCGGCGGCTGTCTTAGGAGGTATCGGCAGTATCCCCGGAGCTATTTTAGGTGGTGGAATTTTGGGTTTAGCCGAAGTTTTCGGTGGTGGCTACATCTCCTCTTCGTATAGTGACGGTATCGCCTATGCGGTGATGATCCTCGTGATTCTGGTCAAGCCGCAAGGTCTCTTCGGTCGCCAGCTCCGCGACAAAGCGTGAGGGGCGGACTATAAATCATGCATTTAGACGATCGCCTCTTTAGTGAGAAAAAGTTTTACCTGCCCCTGCTGGCGGTGGTCTTAATTTTGCCTTGGTTGCCGATGGGGATTGCCGGGCCTTATGTTTTAAGGGTTGCGACTCTGACGTTGGTCTATATGGTTCTCGCCTTAGGTCTCAATGTGGTGCCCGGGTTTACCGGTTTGCTCGATCTTGGTTATGTCGGATTTTTCGGTTTGGGGGCCTATACGGCCGGTCTTTTGACGGTTCAGTATCAATGGAGTATATGGCTGGTGCTGCCGCTGGCAGCAATTAACGGCGCTTTATGGGGAGTGTTGCGCGGGGCTCCGACGTTGCGACTCTCCGATGACTATTTTGCAATTGTCACGTTCGGTTTTTCTGAGCTGATTATCCTGATCATTCGTAATGAACTCTGGTTGACCAAAGGCCCGATGGGGGTTCCGGGTATTGCCCGACCTGATCTTTTCGGCCGGGTTCTTGATCAGCCGTGGCAGACTTTTTATCTGATTCTTTTTTTGTTGCTCCTGGTCTTGTGGGTGGTGGTCAGAATTCGCAGCTCCCGACTGGGTCGGGCCTGGTTTGCGGTGCGAGAAGATGAGATCGCGGCCGAATGCGTCGGCGTTAATATTGCCAACTATAAAATTATTTCCTTTGCCTTGAGTGCGGCGATCGGGGCTTTGGCCGGGGCTTTTTATGCCCGCTGGTTTCGTTTTATTCATCCGGATATGTTTAAATTTTGGGAATCCATTCTTATTCTCTGCCTCATCGTTTTTGGGGGCATGGGGAGTATCACCGGGGCTCTGTTGGGTGCCCTGATCCTGATTCCGTTAACTGAAGTCCTGAGAATTGTTCTACCGACCGAGCTCAGCAACGCTCGCTATCTGCTCTTTGGCCTGCTTATCGTCTGTATGATGCGCTGGCGGCCGGCCGGGCTGTTGCCGGTTCAAAAGGAATAAGGAGTTTTTCGGGGTGGACAAGCGTAAAACAGGTGAACTTCTTCTTCAGGCCCACAAACTGGTCAAAAAATTTGGTGGGCTGACGGCGGTTAAAGAGGTTTCGCTTGAGGTTCGGGCCGGTGAAATCGTCGGCTTGATTGGTCCCAACGGGGCCGGGAAAACCACCTTTTTTAACTGTCTTAACGCCATTGCCGCACCGACCTCGGGCGAGATTACATTTGCTGGTCACAACTTGGTCAGTCAGATTAGCGGGGCAACCAGTCGTCTTATTTTTCGCTCTGCTCTGCTTTTTGCTCTGCTTTCCCTCTTCTGGTTGCCCCTGGTTTTAGGGGTGGTCTGGCCGGAGACCTTCTTTCGCCTGGAAGCGGTGCTTTCGCTTTCAGCTCTGGCTCTCTTTCGTATCTACCTGATCTGCCCCTTAACCCATTTTCGGCCCTGGAGCCGACTCTTATTGATTGTCTTCGTTCTCGTTGACGGCATCTGCGCGGTCAATTGGCTCTGGCACAGCGCCGCGTTTGCGGAAGTCAGTTTTTTCGGTCTTTTTTCTTTCTACCCGATGCTTGTGCCGGGAGCCCTTCTATTTTTAATTGCGGCGCCGATCTTGTTGACCCTGTTTAATCTGTCACAGGTCAAAGAAGCTTTTGGTCAGCACTTAAGAGCTGATGCTATAACCGCTTTCGGGATGGGGCGGACTTTTCAGAATATCCGTCTTTTTTCTTCATTATCGGTACTTGATAACGTTAAGTTGGGGCGACATTGCCGTACTCGGAGCAATTTCTTCGGAATTGTTTTGGGCTTACCGCAGGCGCGTAAGGAAGAGCTCGATTCAGCTGAGAAAGCCACAGAATGTTTAAACTTTGTCGGACTTGGTCAACAAC
>JAYEMC010000309.1:0-2381 GCA_034717935.1 Pseudomonadota bacterium
TGTTTTTTTACTCTCCCGGATCAGCCTCCGACAACATTTAAGTTGACTTTTCTTTTCGGTAAACGTAAATATCGTCACCGTTGATTAATTTTTGGTTAGTCTATTTAAAGGTATAAAATGTTTGGTATCGGCATTACGGAAATAATTATTATTTTGGTTGTGGCTCTACTTGTTGTCGGCCCCAAGAAACTACCGGAACTCGCCAAAACACTAGGTCGTGGTCTTGCTGAATTTCGGCGAACGGCGGATGATTTTAAAGCGAGTGTATATCAAGATGATGACTCTTTGGTTAAGGAACGACAAAAAAGTGAGCAACAGCGACAGGTTAGTAAAATTCAGTACCCAGAAGATCCTCCGACTCCTGGATCCGACTTGCCCGATAAAAGCCCGGAAACCGAAAACAGTCTTGCCGAAGATCATGGTGAGAAGGAAATAACTGAAACCAGATCATGACTTCGAGCCAAACAGAAAACCCTGAAAAACAAGATTGTGAGATGCACCTCACCGATCACCTTGAGGAACTTCGCAAACGCCTTATTTTTACATTCATTGTCATTGCAGCGGCTACGGTTGGCTCCTACTATTTTGCCGAGGATCTTTTTCGTTTGCTTATGGCCCCTCTGCTTGATGTTATGCCGGCCGATAGCGGTTTGATCTTTACCAGCCTGACGGAAACCTTTTTTACCTACCTTAAAATTTCACTCCTGGCCGGTTTTTTCGTTGCTTCACCGGTTGTCATCTACCAAATTTGGAGATTTTCGGCTCCGGGGCTCTATGCTAAAGAAAAACGTTATGTTTTTCCCTTTGTTTTTTTCGCCACTATCTTTTTTGTCGGCGGGGCCATGTTCGGCTATTTTATCGTTTTTCCTTTTGGTTTTAAATTTTTTATGGGGTTTGCCTCTGACTTCATAACGCCGATGCCTACGGTTAAAGAGTATTTCTCTTTTGCCGTGCGTCTCCTGTTTGCTTTCGGGGTTGTTTTTGAATTGCCGGTAGTGACCGCTTTTCTGGCCATGTTAGGACTGGTCAGTGCCAAAACGCTGGCTAACAAACGTAAGTTTGCAGTTCTTGGATCCTTTGTTGTGGCTGCGGTTTTAACTCCGCCTGATGTGGTCAGCCAATTGATGATGGCCGGCCCGATCATTATACTCTATGAAATGAGTATAATTGTTGCCCGTATCTGTGGTCGAGAAAAAACGACTGACATTGAGGAAGATTGATTATCTTAAAATGAATATTCTTCCACTCTATGACGGTTTGCCCAAAGCTCGCCAGTTGCGTCAGGTGTTGACGGCTTTGAGTAATGGTGAACTGGCAATAATCCCGACCGATACCAACTATGCAGCGGTCTGTTCTTTGGGCAGTAAAAAGGGGATTAATCGTATTTATGCTTTGGAAACCGGTCGCCATGAAAAAAAAATCACCCTTTTGTGCGCTGATTTAAAAGATATCAGTCTCTATGCCAATGTCAGCAATCCGGCATACCGTTTGATGAAGAGCTTGCTTCCCGGCCCCTACACATTTATCCTGCCCGCGTCTCGTTTGGTTCCGAAAATGGTATTGACCAAACGTCGTACCGTTGGTGTCCGGTCTCCGGATCATGCAGCCTGTCTGACGATTCCGGCTGAGCTAGATACCGCCTTGCTAGCTGTTAGTGTTAAGGATATTGCAACACAGGGAGAAGATTCTATCTTATCTTTGGAGAGTGCCTTGCAAAATCAAGTTAGTTACCTGTTTGATGCCGGGAGTATCAATTCTGAATCATCGACGATTCTTGATATGACCGGCAGTGAGTATGAAGTTATACGTCAAGGTAAAGGAAAAATTTAAAAAAAACTTGAAAAGGTTGACGAAGGTCGGGATGATTTGCTAAGAAGGAAGAGACTCTTTAATATTTAGCAAGGATATACAGATATGAGCAGAATAATTAAAGCACTGGTGGTTATTATTATCATTTTTGGTGGTGCGGCTCTGATTGCGTCAAGCTACTATTTTGCCCCGGTTATAGAAGTTAATCAGCGTGGGGTTGTCATGACGGGCAGTGCTGACCAAGGAGAAAATCTAACTGTTTTAACTCCGGGAAAACATTATTGGTTTATCTCGGGATATAACCCGATTACGACGACGTTGGTTTGCATTGAGATCAGCGAAAAAGAGCTTCCTTTAAACGATTCTGCAAGCGAAGAAAATTCCGGATTATTGTTAACCAGTAAAGATGGCGATACAATCAGGGCCGAGTTTGTGGCCTGGTATCGAGTGATTCCGGCTAAGGCGGGACTTTATCTAGCCTCTTTAGGTGGCAGCGATGTTGATAAAATGGTAACTGAGATCATCACGACAAGTGCTCGGGAGCAAGCCGCATACCACAATGCCGGAACCTT
>JAYEMC010000310.1:0-2377 GCA_034717935.1 Pseudomonadota bacterium
CGGCTTCGGGTGCCGGCAACAGTTTCAAAAGAATTTTAGTGATGACCGCCAAAGTTCCTTCCGAACCGACAAGCAGGGATGTAAGATCATAACCGGAGACCGATTTTATACACTTGTTGCCGCTTTTTATCACCTCTCCATTTATGAGAACCGCTTCGAGGCCCATGACATAGTTAGCGGTTACCCCATATTTGACGGCCCGCGGGCCGCCGGCGTTTTCGGCGACATTGCCGCCGATGGTGGAAAAGGTAAGGCTGGCAGGATCGGGCGGGTAGAAGAGGCCCAAACGGCTGACCTCTTCTTGCAGCTCGCTGGTGATAACGCCCGGTTCAACCGTGGCGATCATATTCTCCTGGTCAATTTCGAGAATCCGTTTCATTCGGGTCAGGGAGAGAATGATGCCATCGTCACTCGGAATGGAACCGCCTGACATGCCGCTGGCCGCACCTCGGGGGAAGATCTTTAGTTGCTTTTTTGCCGCCAGTTGCAGGGCGATTTCGACCTGGTGGCCGTTTTCCGGTAAAAGCACCAGCATCGGGTCGACACATTGCCGGGTTGCGTCATAGCCGTAACAGGCTCGTGACTCTTCTGCGGCAATAATCTGCTCGTTCTTAAAACCCGATTTTTTCAGCTCTTCAATCAATTGATTGCGAACCGGGTTGATGGGTTCAGTCATTTATACTCTCCTGATCCGATTCTTTTGGATTAACCGTCAGCGTTTGGCGGGGGCCGGACAGTAATACTTGCCCGGGGCGACCGCCTTTTGGTTTGCGCAGGTGTTTTATCTGAATCATGGTTACTTCAACCAGTTTTTCATTTTTGCCCCGAGAGTTGGCGGCTGCCAAAGTGGCGGCCTGGAGCTGCTCTTTTTCACTACTTATTGAGCCCGGAGCGGTTTTTAGAAGAATATGAGCACCGGGCCGGTTGAGGGTGTGAAACCAGAGGTCTTCGGGGGCGCTTAAGTGCCTGTAGATATTTTCATTACCCAAGGCATTGAGGCCGACATAGATGATGCCGCCGTCAACTCCGGTTTTACGTTCCACCCCACTGTGGCGTGAACTTTTTGGTTTTGACTCACTTTTTTTACGTTTATGGCTTTTTTCCGGGGTTTTCTGCCGACTCTTTTTTTCGGCCAGATCTGATGCCAGCTCAAGCAGATCCTGCTCTTCGTCTGTTACGCTGCGATCCGGGGTATTGGTTAACTCTTCGAACTGAAAGAGAAGTTCCTCGGTGTAATCTTCCTCATGGCGAGTCTCAATCAGGCGTTTCTCGATCAATTTCAGGCCGCGCTTGGCTTTTTTTGCATTTTTATAGAATTTTTCAAGGTTTGCCAAGGGACTTATAGCCGGATTTAGGATGATCTCTACCTCTTCTAAACTCGGCGACCAGTAATTGGTCAATTTTATCGATTTTGCTCCCCTTTTTATTTGGTGGAGAGCCCCTTTCAAGAGATCTCCGAGGTGGCTGTCATTTAAATGGCTCTTTTTTTCGTTACTCTCTACATTAAGACGTTTTATTCTTTTTTGCAAGCGCCGTCTATGTTGGCGTAAACCTTTCTCTAGACGTTTGATCTCCCGGTTGCCGTAGTGGCTCCGGTAGCGAGGGAAAAACCAGTCGTCGTAGCCGGATTGTAACTCTTTACTTGAAAAGTCGGCTATCTCTTCTTGACCAATGATTTCGGCCAGGAGAAAAGAGGGGGGCTTTGCCGATGTGCTCCCGGCAGTTTCCGGCTGTTGATATTTATTGCCGGGCTTAAGACGCTGGTCCGTCGGAGACTCAAACATCCGAGCCCCGATTTCCATTTCGCTCCCCCGGCATAAAGCAGCATTACTGCGTTTACCGGTAAGTTCAATAATCAGCTGCTTTTCCTCGGCCTCGCGCCGTGCGGCCCTGATGATAATAATTCGATCATCATCTACCTTCTCGATGGTCGAAATCTTTGCGCCCTGAAGATGGTGGCGCAGATAAGCGCAAAAGCGTAAAGGACGGGGCGGGTTGAGATAACGCCGACTGGTCAGATGGAGGCCCGGCTCCATCGGGGCAACCGAGATCAGGAGCCGTCTCTCTCCTCCCTGACCGCCGCCACGCAGGCGCAACAGGAGGTGGTAGGGTGTCATCTGGTGAACTTTGGTGATAAAGGTACCAGACAGGGTCTCAGCCAAAGCCGTAGTCATTATCTTTAAACTCTGTTCATCCAATTTCCGACACTCTCTCTTTTTATGACGCCATCAATTTTAAAGCAAATAATGCTGCCCCATAAGCACCCATGAGTTGCGGGTGTTCAGGGAGAAATACTTGTTCTTTGGTCTCCTCTCCAATTACTTTACGAATTGCGGGATTTTTAACAACTCCACCGGAAAGTAATAATGGCGGAACT
>JAYEMC010000311.1:0-11851 GCA_034717935.1 Pseudomonadota bacterium
CAACCACTTGATATTACAAGAGTTTTGCATTGCGCCTAAAATAGGTATAATGTGCGATAAAGTCCATTTGTTATTTACACATATGTGGCCGCATAGCGGTCTGAAAACGCTTTTTACGACGCCATCAAAGTTTAAGTTTATGGATGTAGCTCTGTTTGATTACGATTTGCCGGTTGAGCGTATTGCTCAATATCCCTTGTCATTAAGGGATCGCTCCCGATTGTTGCTGGTTAAACGTGACAGCCGGGATTTTAGCGACGAGCTTTTTTGTGATCTAGGCCAACATCTTAAACCTGGCGACCTTTTGGTTCTCAACGATACGAAGGTTATTCCGGCCCGTTTGTTGGGGCGTAAAGAGAGCGGTGGTCAGGTTGAAGCCTTTCTTGTTAGAGCCGTAAGCGAAACTTTAAGTGCGTCCGAAGACTCCGGTCACCGGGCTCTCTGGCGGGCCCTATTTAAATCTTCAAAGAAAATGCGTCCCGGACAGAAACTCGATTTCGGTGGCGACCTGACCGGTCAGGTTATAGAACCTTCGGGAACCGAGCCGGGATTGTTGGCCTTGGAAGTCGAAGTTGGCGCTACGGTTAATGAAGCGATTGAGAAGGTCGGACAGGTTCCACTGCCGCCTTATATAAAACGGCAGCCGGAAAGTGATGATCGGCAGACCTATCAGACGGTTTTTGCCGATGATACAGCCTCCGGGGCAGTAGCCGCCCCGACGGCAGGCCTGCATTTTACCAAAGAGTTGCTGGCCGGGTTGCATGAAAAAGGGGTAGAGACGGCATTTCTAACTCTGCATGTCGGACTTGGTACCTTTTCTCCGGTGCGTTGTCAAAAGGTTGAAGAACATCGGATTCATGAAGAGTATTTTCAGATTCCCGAAACTACCCTTGACCACATTAAGCGAGTCCAAGAGAGAAAGGGTCGTATTGTCGCAGTCGGCACTACGGTAACCCGGGCTTTAGAGTATTACGCCGCGACCGGTAATGCTTCGGGGATGTGCGATCTTTTTATCTATCCCGGATTTAAGTTTAAGTTGGTTGATCTTATGTTGACCAATTTTCATCTGCCGGCTTCTACTCTGATGATGCTGGTTTCCGCCTTTGCCGGCCGTGAAACCATGATGGCCGCCTATCGTCGGGCGCTCGAACTTGAATTCAGGTTTTACAGCTACGGCGATGCCATGTTGATATATAAATGAGTGCTTTTCAGGTTCTAAATAAAGAGAGCGACGGTTTTGCCCGTCGGGGGCGGATTACGACGGCGCACGGGATTATTGAGACCCCATGTTTTATGCCGGTCGGAACCAAGGCCACGGTCAAGGGTTTAACCCCGAAACAGCTTGAAGAGGAGGTTGAGGCTCAGATCGTTTTGGGCAACACTTATCATCTTTTTTTGCGGCCGGGACATGATCTGATTAAAAAATTGGGCGGGCTGCATAAGTTTATGGGCTGGTCCCGGCCGATTTTGACTGATAGTGGTGGTTTTCAGGTCTTTAGTCTCTCCTCTTTGCGCCGTATCGAAGAGGAGGGGGTGACCTTTCGCTCACCTATCGATGGTAGTACGCATCATTTGACACCTGAATCCTCAATCTCTATTCAAGAAGATCTGGGGGCCGATATTATTATGGCTTTCGATGAGTGTACGCCTTATCCGGCGACCCATAAAGAGGCTCTTGCTTCGCTCGAATTGACGGCCCGTTGGGCTGCGCGCTCCAAACAGGCGCGAAAACGTTCCGACAACCTGCTCTTTGGGATTATTCAAGGTAGCACTTATCCTGATTTGCGTCGTTTAAGTCTGGAAAAGACCGTAGATGTAGGTTTTGACGGTTATGCTCTGGGCGGTTTAAGTGTTGGCGAAGGGCAGACGGCCATGTATGATGTCGTCAACGAGTTTGGTTCTCTTTTGCCGGAGAACGCACCGCGTTATCTGATGGGAGTTGGAACCCCGGAGGATCTGCTGGTGGCGGTAGCTGGCGGACTTGATATGTTTGATTGCGTGATGCCGACCAGAAATGCTCGTAACGGAATGTATTTTACCAGTTATGGGCCGCTTTCGATCAAACAGGCTCGTTATCGTGAGGATCCCGAGCCCATTGATGTTCGCTGTAGCTGTTATACGTGCCGCAACTTCAGCCGCGCTTATCTCAGGCATCTTTTTATGGCGAAAGAGATTTTATCTTCGGTGCTGGCCACAATTCATAATCTGCATTTTTACAATAAATTAATGGCCGGCATGCGGGAAGCGCTCGTCGGCGGTGAATTTCAACAGTTTAAAAGTTCTTTTTTGGCGGATTACAAGAGTCAGGAATAGAATAGTAATAGTTACTACAGTTTTTTAATCTTATAATTTTGTTAACTTACAATATTTAAGCAAGGAGAATCACATGGGAGATTTAGCTGGTGGTATGGAAGGAATTAAGACTTTTATTCCTTTAATTTTGATGTTCGTTATTTTCTACTTTCTTCTGATCCGACCGCAACAGAAACGCCAGAAGGAGCATAAGGAGTTGTTGGCTAATCTTAAACGTGGTGACGATATTATTACGGCGGGTGGTGTTATGGGGCGGATTACCGGTGTTGCCGAGACCTTTATCACTATTGAAGTGGCCGAAAAAGTGAGAATCAAGATCGCTCGCGGACAGATTATGTCGGTTAAAAAGGTCGATAACTGATGGCGTCGTAAAAAGTCCGATCTCCTGCGTCGTAGTTTTTTTCAGACACTCGACATACTGTTTGTATAGTCTCACGTCTGAAATAAAACCTCCTCCTTGTATATCGAAATTTTTACTTAGCCATCTCATTATATCGAATAATTTGGAGCAACTAACTGATGATTAAGAGTGTTAAACTGCGGCTGGCGATAGTCTTGGTAAGTGTCGCCTTGGCCCTGATCTATCTTTTCCCGACGATGAGCGGCCAAGTTCCGGGTTGGTGGGGAAATATTTTTCCAACGGAAAAAATTCATTTAGGACTTGATTTGCAAGGCGGTATTCACCTTCTTATGGAGGTTGATGTCGAAAAAGCTATGCATGTGTCGACTGATCGGCTGACTGACAGTGTCAAGCGTATGCTGGATGAGGAAAAGATCAAGGTTTCCGAGGTCTCTCAAGCCCATACCGGTACCGTCAAATTTGTCCTTGAAAATGTCGGCGAGCTTGATCGTTTGCAGACCTTTCTTGGGGAACGGATTCCGGGTTGGGAGCATATGTCAACTCAAGGTTCGATTGTTCTCTATCTGGTGAGTGAGAAAGAGCGGCAGAGAATTGAAAAACTGGCGCTTGAACAGGCGGTTGAAACCATGCGTAACCGGATTGACCAGTTTGGCGTGGCGGAACCGGAAATTCGGGTTCAGGCCAACAATCGGATTTTGGTTCAGTTGCCCGGGGTCAAGGATACCCGGAGGGCAATTGATCTGATCGGGAAAACCGCCCTTTTAGAGTTTAAATTGGTTAATGATCAATTTGATCCGACTAAAATATCGGTGGCTGAGCTTGGTGATAATCTTGAAGTTCTCTATGAACAGGCACGGGATCCTGAAACCAATGCGGTTATCAGCAAGCGTCCTTATGTTCTTGAAAAAAAGAGCATGATGACGGGTGAGTATATTTCCAATGCGAGTGTCCGTTTTAACAGCCAGTTTGGCGAGCCTTACGTCTCTCTCGAATTCAACTCCCAGGGAGCTAAACTTTTTGATAAGTTAACGGCCGAAAATGTTAAACGGCGGTTAGCCATCATTCTTGATAATAATGTTTACTCAGCACCGGTGATTCAGGAACGAATCTCCGGCGGTCAAGCTCAGGTCAGTGGTCGTTTTACGGCCAAAGAGGCCCATGACCTGGCGATTGTACTGCGGGCCGGGGCTTTACCGGCACCGATTCAGATTCTTGAACAGCGAGCTGTCGGACCCTCTTTGGGGCGCGATTCAATTCGTAACGGTTTCGTTTCGATGGTGGTAGGTTTTCTCCTGGTTGTCGCTTTCATGGTGGTCTACTATCGCCTGAGCGGGCTGGTGGCGAATCTGGCTCTGGTCTTGAATCTGCTCTTTATCATGAGTATCCTGGCCTTGGCTCAGGCGGCCTTGACCTTGCCGGGAATTGCCGGTATCGTTTTGACCATCGGTATGGCAGTTGATGCCAATGTTTTGATTTTTGAACGTATACGAGAAGAATTACGACTTGGTAAAACTCCCAGGGCGGCACTTGATAGTGGTTATGGTAAAGCTTTTCTGACCATTATGGATGCCAATATCACAACCCTGATTGCCGCCATTGTTCTCTTTCAGTATGGTACCGGCCCGATTAAAGGTTTTGCGGTAACTCTTTCGTTAGGGATTGTTTCGAGCCTTTATACGGCGATTTTTGTCACCCGTCTAGTTTTTGATATGGTTGCCGAGCGGCAGCCGTTGAAAAAACTCAGCATTTAACACTTTTGTAAAAAGTCAAAATCGGACGGCAAAGTAAAAGCTTCAGATTCGAGGCGCGCAAGACCTGAGGAATGAGGCGTACATTAAGTACGCCGCAGTGACGAAGGTTGTAGCGCAACGAAGAAGGTGGAGCTTTTAAGAAGCCGTCAACTCTGGAGAGTAACTATATGCAATTCTTCAATTCAGATACGATGAATGTTGATTTTATCGGCAAGCGTCGTCTTTTTATGATAATTTCCGTGATTGCCATCCTTGTCGGACTCGCCTCATTAATGGTTCGCGGCGGACTTAACTACGGCATCGATTTCGCTGGCGGAACAATGGTTCAGGTTCGTTTTGCCAAGGATGTCACCCCTGATGATCTACGTCAGGCCCTGGCCGGGGTTGATTTGGGTGATGTTTCAATCCAGCAGTTTGAGGATGACGAGGCCCATGAATTTTTGATTCGGGTGGAGAAATCAAAGACCGGTCTGGTTGGTCTCTCAGACGAAATCAAGGTCGTTTTAGACAAGGTTTTTGGCTCTGAAAATGTAGATATCCGGCGGGTCGAAATGGTTGGTCCCAAGGTTGGTAAGGATTTGCGGCGTCAAGGGATGCTGGCTATTATTTATGCCATGATCGGTATTCTGATCTATATCACCGTGCGTTTCGAGTTTCGTTTTGCCCTGGGAGCAATTATTGCGTTGGCCCATGATGTGATGATTACGGTCGGGGTTTTTGCCTTGCTTGACAAAGAGTTTTCACTACCTATCGTCGCCGCCCTTTTAGCAATTGTCGGTTACTCCTTAAACGATACGATTGTTGTTTATGATCGGATTCGCGAAAACATGAAAGGCCTTGGCAAGCAAAATTTTATCACTACGGTTAATCGTTCGATTAATCAAACGATCAGCCGAACCGTGTTAACCTCGTTGACCACCATGCTGGTTCTGGTTAGCCTCTTTTTTCTTGGTGGCGGCGTTATCCACGACTTTGCCTTTGCCATGATAGTCGGGGTCATGATTGGAACCTATTCATCGATTTTTATCGCCAGTCCCGTGGTTATTTCGATGCAGTCGAAAAAAAAGTAGGATCATGCTCAATCTGAGCGAGATCTTCTGCAGCCTTCAAGGGGAGTCCACGTTTGTTGGACTCCCCTGTGTTTTTGTTCGTTTGGCCGGCTGTAACCTTGATTGTAGCTATTGCGACACCGGTTATGCAAAAAAACTTGACGATAGTGAAAAAGTCTCTATTCAAGAGATCGTCGACCGGGTTTCAGACTATAAGGTGCCGCTGGTTGAGTTGACCGGGGGAGAGCCTTTACTGCAAAAAGGGGCCCCTGAATTGGTTCAGCAACTGCTGGAGCTCAATTATACGGTTCTGGTCGAGACCAACGGCTCTCTTGATCTTAGTTCCATCGACCGCCGTGCCCACCTGATTGTCGACATCAAAACTCCGGGTAGCGGTATGGCCGAAAGTTTTCACCTGCCCAACCTGCCCCTTCTCCAGCCTCATTACCAAATCAAATTTGTTCTGGTCGACGAGGCCGATTTTTTCTGGAGCCTCGATTTCGTTAAACATCACCTGCTAAATTCAAAAACCAAAGAAATTATTTTCAGTCCCGTGGTCTCATCCTTCAAACCTGCAGTTCTCGCCGAGCTAATCCTTAAACATCAAGTCCAAGCTCGCCTCCAACTCCAGTTGCACACAATGCTGTGGCCAAATTGTGACCGGGGCCGTTGAAAAAAATTGTCACAACATCCTTGAGCGAACCCTGGTGACGGCTCCGTCCTTAAAATGAAGCGATAGCTATTTTTGAGCGAGTCCTAAATCAATGTCGTGATCGCCGGCGGTGTCGCGGATGTGATCGACAAAGATTTCGGCAAAGGCGTGGTTTTCGCCGAGGCCGTGGAGGATGGGAAGCACTTTAAAACCCTCTTTCATGATAACGCTTTGCCAGGTGTCAGGGCCTTCGCCGGTCATGTCATTGATGGCATGGTCGCCGGCGACAATCATAAATGGTTTGAGGATGACTTTTTTATTTTTGCTGTGATATCGAAGCCTTGCAACAATATCTTCAAGCTCAGGATAGCCTTCGACGGCGCCGAAGAAACTCTGGATATCGGGGTAGAGGCGGCCCATCATCTTTTGGGCTTCGCCATAGATGCCGGTCGACATATGGTCGTTGCCGTGAGCCATATAAACCAGGGAGGCCTGCTCTTTTCGGGCCAGTTCGACATCATCTTTCAAAGTGTTTAAGGCTTTTTCCATATCTTCACGATAGTCGTAGCGATCCCCCCAGCCCCCCAGAGCCGGTCTGCCGACAACGATCTTGTCAAACGGCATCCATCTTTTTTTAATCGTCTTGATCTGATTGATGCCCTCAATATACGAGACCAGGTCGATAAATTGCTCCATGGCGTAGATGTGGGTGGGTTGGACGATAATGGTGCGGTAACCATCTTCTTGCAGGTCGCCGATGGTTGCGATGATACCTTTGACATCAATTATTTCGGCCGGAATTCCCTGTTGCAGCCACTGGTCGCGTTCACTTTGTCTTTTTTTCCAGATTTTGCGAATGATATTGGAGGTGAAAGTATGTTTTACCGCGATTTGCGGGAAAGCATTTTCGATATGATGCTGAATATTGATGATTGATTGCACTGCTGTTGGTACTGTGGTGCCAAAACTTGCCAGAACAATTGCAGTTTTCTCACTTTTCATTTAAACCTCTATTTTTCTGGGCTTATAATCCCGTGTCAAATTCGAGAAGTTCGCCTTTGGCGATGCTTAGTTCATCCGAGACCAGGAGTGGTTCATCCATCCCTTCCAGGATGACGCTCAATTGATACGAACCGGGGTTAATAATGTAGGGCCGCCATAAGGCCCAACCGTTTCCTCTCTTTTGAATATTCAATATCGTCTTTTCACCGCCGATTGTTTGCAGCTGCCAACCGATTACAGATGAATCCTGGGCCTCCTTCACTTTGATACCGGTGTCGATAGTTACAACGAATTCACCGGCTTCCGGGATAGGGCAAATATCTGAGACGTACAGTGGTGTTACAGGTTTCTTGTCCCGAGCCATTTCAGGATAAATTGTAAAAATATAACTGCCGGCAAGAAGCGGTTTTGACTTGTAGAAATAGTAAGCATTTCCACTTTTGGCAATCAGGGTAAGGTTGAAATCGGGGTCATCGGTTTTCGTGATGGTTAATCGGTGGGCTGGGATCCTTTCCAGCTCTTCGGAAATGTTGAGGATTAATAATCCAAGTTTTACTTCAATAGTTTCGCCGCCATTTATTTCGTAAATTCCATAAGATACTTCAGAGTTCGGTTGATAGTTTGAATTACCAAAACCGGCGACCAACTCATATATGCCGGCGGGGAAAGGGTAGGTGCTGTCATTTTTAATGTTTTTTAGCGTTCTTAAAACCTTATTATCTTTTTTTCTGATGATTTTGATCTCATTTAAACTTCGTAATCCCGATTCCGGAATAACAACTTTAAGTTTACCGAGGCCGGTACTCTTTTTCTTGACGGTACTTTTTGCCTTTTCAAATTCTACCTTTTTAATTACCTCTTTTTCAACTGTTTTAAAGGCGGCAAGCAGGGAAGCGTAGTTAGCCGCACCGAAATACTGTCCTCCTCCAGCCTGAGCCATGCAAGAGAGTTGCTCTTTTTGCTTTACGTTAACGCCAAAACCGACAACATGGAGAATAAATTTAATGCCGGAATCTTTTAAACTTTTCACTGCCGCACAAGGGGAGTCATGACAGGTCTCTTCACCATCACTGAGCAGAACGATGGTAGTTTCCGTCTCTTTGTTTTTCAACTGATTAGCAACACTCTCTATGGCTGCCGCCATAGGAGTCATGCCTTTGGGGCTTAAGGCCATAACTTTTTGCAGTAACCCATTTCGGTCAGTAGATCCGGATGGGATCAAGGTTTCGATGTCGTTGCAGTCTCCTTTGCGATTATGGCCGTAAGCCGTAAGTCCCACCCGTACTTCTGCAGGGATAACCGGAACAATCTCACTCATCACTTGCTTTGCCGTTTCAATCCTGGTTTGGGTTTCAGTTCGACTCCACATGGAACCGGAGGCATCAATGATGAACATCATTTCAGGATATTGGGGTTTAACCTCTGCTCCTGTTGATGTAAATAAACTTAAAAAGATGATCACAGTTGATAACAAAGATATAAATGATCGCATGATTTTCCCCCTGCTAAAATTGTTCAGTTTCATTGATAGCTTCGCGGGATGCATATTGTCATAATACATGTATTTTTACAATGACTTTTTATGTTGAGTATTATTTAAAGAGGTAGGCGGAGCAGGCCGCTGTGGAGGTTGACTTGTTGGTCGAGTTTTCGGGCTTGGGGGTAGATTTCTTCTAGTTTTTGCCAGAATTTTGGGCCGTGGTTTTTGATTTTGGTATGGATCAGTTCGTGAACCAGAACCAGGTCTCGTAGCTCATTCGGGAGGAGGGCAAGTTTGATGTTGAGGCTTAAGTTGTTTTTGGCGGAACAGCTGCCCCAGCGGGTTTTTTGGTTGCGGATGGTCAGTCGGTTATAGTTGAAATTATGTTCTTGGGCCAGTTCCTGGAGGCGGGTGGCAATTTTGTTTGCAGCCTCATTAATATCGAGGCCTTTGATCTTTTCAGAAAACTTGTCGGCTTCATCCTGAACTTTTTTGAGGCGGATAAGTTGCTTTTCGATCCAGGCCTGTTTGCTTAAGACAAACCGCTGGGCCTCTTTCAGTGAAGCTCGTTTCGGAACCGCCACCCGAACCCCACCGGCGGCTTTGACGCTGACATTGATTCTTTGGGCCCGGCTACTGGAGACAAACGTGATGGGGCCGAGATTGTCGATGTTTATGGTTGCCGGAAGTTTTTGTTGTTTTTTCATGTTCTGCAAATTGAGATATAGTTATATTTGCTGTTACTATTTGCTTTACAAGCTCGGCGCAATATATTACGGTGGCGGAGTTTGTCAAGGTGAAATATTCTGATAAGAGCAATTATTTGCGGGCCTTGTAGTAACTTTTGGGTTGCGGGAGTAATTCCCGCATTAGGGTGCTGTGAGAGTGAGAAGTTGATTAAATCGCGCGAAATAATCTCTTTTTGTGTTGCCGGAACCCACTCCGGCGCGGGCAAGACGACGCTGACTTTAGGGTTGCTGGCGGCCTTTAAAAATCGGGGCTATAAGGTTCAGCCTTTCAAATGCGGGCCTGACTATCTTGATCCCGGTCACCATCAGGCGGCTTGTGGCAGGCTCTCTCGAAATCTCGATACCTGGATGATGGGTAAAGAGGCGGTTGAAGAATCTTTTTCGCGGGCGCTTGTCGGCCAGGAGGTTGCCGTGGTTGAAGGGGTGATGGGGCTTTTTGACGGGGCCTCGGCGACCACTCTTTCAGGGAGTACGGCTGAGGTCGCGTTGTTGCTTAAAATGCCGGTAATTTTGGTGGTTGATGCGCGTTCGATGGCGCGCTCAATTGCGGCTTTAGTCAAAGGTTTTGTCGATTTTGAAGCGAAACTTGAAATTGCCGGGGTGGTCGCCAACAATATCGGTTCCGAACGTCATCGTGATATTTTAGAGCAAGCCCTGGCTGCGGCGGCGTTGCCGCCTCTGGTTGGGGCTTTGCCGCGGGGTGTGGTGCCCTCTCTGGCGGAGCGCCACTTAGGTTTGGTGACCGCCGATCAAGAGCGTGATGCGGCAATCTACCAGCGTCTTGGTGAAGTGGTTGAGGAGTATCTAGATCTTGAACTGCTGGCTCGTAAATGTCGTCTTCGGTTTCCGGAGACGTCGCTTGAAAGTGAGGGGCAAAAGTTATTTTTAGAGCCGGTATCAGTCAGGAACGTGAGGGCCGATAAGGTTAGATTGGGCGTGGCCAAAGACCGGGCTTTTCATTTCTATTATGCCGACAACCTTGATTTTTTGCGTCGGGTTGGGATTGAGTTAGTTGAGTTTTCACCTCTTGCAGAAGCGAGTTTGCCGCGTGATCTTCAAGGTATCTATCTGGGCGGCGGTTATCCGGAACTCTTTGCTCAAGATTTGAGTGCCAATTTGCCGATGCGACAAGCGATTGCCGATTTTGCAAAAAATGATGGGGCGATCTATGCCGAGTGCGGTGGTCTCATGTATTTAAGTCAAAAGCTGATTGATCAAGAGGGCAAAGAGTGGGCTATGTCCGGAGTTTTGCCGCTTTCAACCCGGATGGAGAAACGGAGGCATCGTCTGGGCTATGTCGAGGTAGAGTGTGCTCAGGATGGTCTCTTCGGCAAATCCCGAACCGCCTGGCGCGGACATGAATTTCACTGGTCGTCACCTGATTTTGAACCCTCTTTATCAAATGCTCCACTGCGTTATCGCCGTCCCGGCGAGACTGAGTGGTTGGCGGCTGGTTACAGCCGGAACCGGGTTTTGGGAACCTATATTCATGCTCATTTCGGCAGCAATTGTGAAATTGCCGCAAACTGGGCTGCTTTTTTACAGACTTAAAAGATGCCTGAGAAACTATTTAAAAACAATCTGCAAAAGATTATTTCAGGAAGTTTTTTGTTGCTTCTGGTTATTGTCGTCTTGGTCGTCAGCTATACGATGATCGGGGTTGCCCGACCGATACTGATTGAAAATCAGCAAGAGCGGGTGGAGTCTCTCGGCAACAAGATTGTTGCCCGCTTGAGCAATTCCATCATAGCGGCTGAAACGATTGCGGCATCTATGGCAAGTATTTATACGGGAATGGCTGAAAAAAAAGTGTCAACCATTAATGATATGGTTCCCAATCTACTTGATCTGCCGGGCAAGCTTCATCTTATAGCCGGGGGAGGACTCTGGCCGGAACCTTTTAATTTTAATGAAAAGCGTTCCCGGCGAAGCTTTTTTTGGGGGCGTCAAGCTGATAACCGGTTACAATATTTTGATGATTACAATGATCCTGCCGGTGCCGGATACCATCATGAGGAGTGGTATGTACCGGCTCGTTACGCTCCAACCCAAAAAGGTATCTGGTCTCAGTCTTACGTCGATCCTTACTCCCAACAACCCATGATAACCTGTACTGTGCCTCTGGTTGAAGAGGGTAAATTTGTCGGGGTCAGCACGGTTGATTTGAAGCTTGAGGGTTTGGCAGATCTCTTTGCTGATGCCGGCCGGGAGGTGAACGGTTATCTTTTTGCTCTTGATCGCAATGACAAATTTCTTGCTTTTCCAGATCATGAAATAATTCGCAAAGTAGATGATCAAGGAGAGGGAATACCAACTTTGGGCTTTATTGACAGTAATGCGCTCTGTTGTAAAGAGCAGTGCTTTGCCCCGGTGTGCGAGGTAGTTGCCAAAATCAATCGGGGAATCATTGAAAAGGCTAAAGAGGACCATCAATTTCAAAGTGAATTGGCGCCGACGCTGGCCCTGGAATCATACCAGATTGACGACCGTCAGG